>JAPKCR010000644.1 GCA_026421135.1 Sulfitobacter sp.
CTCGGATAGTAGGCAGCTGTGTGTAGGCAACCTCGTGTAGGTTGAGCGACTCTTGTATCGAACAGGTGCAAAGATGGAGGCGAGGTCATCTTGTGCGACTACAACAATGGCGAGTGCTACAAAAGTTGTTCGTGCCCCAGTCTTGCACGACTGTAGAGTAGAACGAGGGTTCGTACATCTTGTGTTCGGTGAGGAGCGTCCAGTCGTCAGGCAGCACGCTATAGACCTGTTTTGCCGCGTCAATATAACGTTCAAACTGACGGGTAAAATTGGTTTGACCAGGGAAATTGGATCCATCACCGACCCAGATCGTCAGTGCCTTTGACCCGATCTGTGATCCCAGCTCAATACAAGCTATATTGTGGTCGACCGCTTGCTGGCGTGTGGCTGCGTCCGTGTGTGCAAGTGAGCCAAACTTGTAGCTATGGGTCTGATCAGCTTGATCTTGGAACGTGTTGGAGTTCATTGCATCAAAGGTCAGCCCGACTTCTTCTGCCTTAGAGTTCAAATCCGCGGCTGGCTGTTTGTCCCAAGGGATGTGCAATGACACTGATGGCGTGGCTTGGGTCAACTGATGGATTAGACCGCAATCGTCGAGCTTATCAAAAATATTGCGCGGCTCACCTGCGCCGGGGAAACGGGCAAAGCGCGTGCCACCAGTGCCCACGCCCCAACTAGGAACGGCGACTCCGTAGGTTGCTACCTTGGATTTAATGGTCTCGATGCTAATCCCGCGCCGGTCAAGATGCGCACTAAGGGCGTCATAGTCAGCTTGAAGTTTGACCTGCTTTTCTGCGTTGCTTTGTTCAATGATGTCAGAATGGATCATGTTGCTGCTCCTTAGCGTGTGAAAGCTTGGACGTTGCCCGCGTCTACGTTGATGATGTTGCCAGTAGACTTCGCGGCGAGATCGGAGGCCAAGAAATAGGCGGCTTCTGCAATGTCTTCGGGTAAGACCGAGCGTTTGAGCATAGAGCGTTCGCGGTACATTGCTTCAAGCCCATCCTTGTCCGTCCCGTAAGTGCCTGCACGTTGATCAAGCCACTCTCCTTGCCAGATTTTGGACCCCTTAAGGACCGCATCGGGATTGACGACATTGACGCGCACTCCCATCTGCGCTCCTTCCAATGCCAAGCAACGGGCAAGGTGGATTTCGGAGGCCTTGGCCGTGCAATAGGCGGAGGCGTTTGGTGATGCAGCAAGGCCATTTTTTGAGGCCACAAAGACGACAGCGCCGCCCATGTCTTGCACTTTAAACAGTTTAAACGCTTCGCGACTGACAAGGAAGTAACCTGTGGACAGGATGGCCATGTTCTTGTTCCACATATCGAGGCTGGTTTCCTCAACAGGGGCAGAGCTTGCGATCCCTGCGTTTGACACCAGAATATCGACGCCGCCGTACTCGGCAGCAATTTCTGCGTAAGCATCAATTACCGCGGCTTCATTTGTGACGTTCATGTTTACAGTACGCACAACATCCGAAGAGTAACGGGCAGACAAGTTTGTGGCGGTCTCGGTCAGAGCCGCATCATCAATATCCGCCAGCAAAACACAGGCACCTTCGCGCAGGTATCGTTCTGCAGTGGCCGACCCGATCCCGCCGGCACCGCCAGTGACAAGGGCTACGCGTCCTGCCAGTGATTTTGGTGCAGGCATACGTTGCAGTTTAGCTTCCTCAAGGAGCCAGTATTCGATGTCGAACGCTTCTTGCTCTGGCAGTCCTTGGTATTCAGATACGGCGTCTGCGCCACGCATCACGTTGATCGCATTCACGTAGAATTCACCGGAAATTCGCGCGGTTGCCTTGTCTTTGGCGAATGTGATCATGCCAACCCCTGGTAACAGATATACAACCGCATTTGGGTCACGCAGGGCTGGGCTGTTGTCGTGTTTGCAGCGATCGTAATAGGCTTTGTAGCCTTCGCGGTACGTGGCCACAGCGTTAGTCAATCCTGCAAGGGTCGTATCCACATCGGGTTTGGCTGGGTCGAAATCTACAACTAGTGGGCATATTTTTGTACGTAGAAAATGATCTGGGCATGAGGTGCCAAGAGCCGCCAAACGCACCAAGTCTTTTGAATTCACGAATTCAAGCACGGCGTTACTGTCGGTGAAGTGTCCGACCATATGCTGCTCACCGGACACCATGCCACGGATTGCGGGCATAAGACGGGCGGCGGCGGCGCGGCGCTGGTCCGCGGGCAAATCTTTATGAATGGCGCCCCCAAATGCAGGTTTACCGGCGGTCTGTTCTGCGAACCAATCCTTTGCAGCTTGGATGATTTCAAGTGTCAGCGCATAACAGTCTTGCGCGTCGTCAGCCCAAGTGAATAACCCGTGGCTTTCC
>JAPKCR010000645.1 GCA_026421135.1 Sulfitobacter sp.
CTGGAAATCATGACCAGTATCATTACCAGCGATCAGGCGACGGGCCAATGGACCGGCTTCCAAGCGACCACTTTCAGCGTGCGAAACAGCTGTGCCCCATGTGTACTTGCCAGCATGGTCAACGTCGTTCTTGGCAATCGGGTTCGTTGTCCGATCAAACGGGTGTACGGCACCTTTCTCATCGTACCAAGCATGGTGCGTGTCTTCGCGCACAAAAGATTGGTCCATAGGTCCAAACGTGTCCGTCGCACCATCGTAGATACCTGACTTCATGATCACGGCATCTGCACGTCCATCAATTGTCGGGTTTTGGTATTTGTCTTCGTGCGGCAGGTAGCCCCAAGTTGTAAACTTGCCATGGCCTTTGCCGTACTTGTCCAGACCAATGTCTTTAGACATCCGCCAGAATAGACCCAAGTCTGAGTTGGCATGCTCTGGCTTTTCGTCAAGCCAAGCTTCAAATTGCTCGAGCGTTTGAATCTCTTCATAACGCTCCATGGAACAACCGAGCCATAGGTTTTCAATCCAGTTTTGACGGAAGTGCTCAAGAATTGACCAAGCACGTGTGATGTCGGTCAAAGTTGGCGAACACATAACGCCGCCTGGAACCATGAACGAAGAGTGAGGCCACTGACCGCCCAAAAGCGCGTAGATCTCAACAGGACGACCAGAAATCGTCACACCCGCTTCATAAGACGTGCCGGTGAAAGGAGAGTAACGCTTAACCGCTTCTTCATAGAAGGGGCTCATTGCGTAGTTTTCGTTGGTATAGTCGATCATCCACAAACCGTAGTGGTGGCGTGGCAGTGACTGTAGGGATTCAACGATCTGGCCAAGGTTACGGGCCAGAATGGCGTTGCGAGGAACAGTGCTGCCCCACGCTGTATCAAGCGCCCAAGCCGCACAGGTCAAATGCGACGCGCCGCAGATACCACAAGCGCGCGGTGTAACAACCAATCCAGCTTGTGGATCTTTGTCCTTGAGGATTACCTCAAAGCCACGGAACATTTCGGCTTGCGTCCATGCGTTTGTGACAACGCCATTTTCGATATCGACCCGGACGTCCAGATCGCCTTCAACACGGCCAACCGGCGAAATGTCGAGTGTTTCTACTGTTGCAGACATATTTATCTCTCCTAAATCGCAGTTAAACTACGAAAATATCTTCTTCGGCCCACGCTGGTGCTGCACCTTTGGCAGCCGCTGTGAGCTTGATGTAACCCTTCTTGTCGACACCTTCTGGCATGTCCTTAGGGACACCCATAACGGTCTGTGTCTTAAACACAGTTCCTGGCGCGAGATCGAAGAACGGGAACTCCGGCTCTGTACAACCTAGGCATGGCATGCCTGCGCGTGTCTTCGACGAATGCCGGTTCCACAGGATGCGGTTACAAGGGCTATGCGTCATCGGACCGCGACACCCAAGATCATAGAACAAGCACCCTTTGCGCTGGCCAAAGGCCGTCGTCGAAACCTTGTAAGCAAAGTGCATGTTCCGGGTACAACCCGTCTGCGTAAAGGATGAGAAGAAGGTTTTGGGGCGGTGGAATTCGTCAAGCGTCAGGTCGCCAGCGCGGCCAGTGGCGACAGCCACAAGAATTTGCGTGACCCAGTCGGGGTGTGCGGGACAACCGGGGATGTTAATAACCGGAAGGCCAGACTTCGCCGTGAAGCTGTCTCCTACTGCACCGCCCTTGTCCCGCTTAAGGAACTGCAAGCCAACGCTCTCCGACGGATTTGGTGCCATTGCTGGAATGCCGCCATAAGTCGCACAATCGCCGATGGCGACAACAAAGTCAGCCGCATCACAAAGCTCTTTGACCCAATCTTTCATAGGACGACCACAGAAGCGGTTCCACTCGCCGGTACCGTTCGGCGCGTTGATCACTGAGCCCTCGAACACAAAGATGTCGAGTTTAATTTCGCCCGAGACGCATTTCTCGACGATTGATTTAACTTCGTCACCAAGCTCGAGACCAAGTGATGGCTGCCAAAGGACGTTGATCCCGAAGTCAGTAACCAGATCACAGGCGCTCGGCTCTTCAGCATTAAGGAATGACATAGTGTTACCAGAACACGCGCCCCCCTGAAGCCACAATAGATTTGCCATTTTAGTTTCCTCCCTGAATGTCTTGATCGCCACATCGAGATTGATGATCAGCAAAGTAAATGGCTCGCCAAAACAACAATAATGCGCACGTATTCTCGTTCATTGTGCGCAGCGGTACACAATGTTTCAAATCAACTCACCGGCTTGCGGGTCAAATTCTTTGAAACAAAGTGCAAACTGTAAACTTAGTTTCTCGACCTAATGCAAACTAAGTTTGCGATAGCTGTGC
>JAPKCR010000061.1 GCA_026421135.1 Sulfitobacter sp.
CCACATCCTCGTAATCCCAAACGGGGCGCGTCTGGCCCACCATGAACGCAATCATCTTTCCTCGCTCAAGGCCGGACCCGCCGCCAAAGGCAATCACGCCGTCATGGCCACCGTCACGATATACCTGAAGCCCGGCGGCAAGGTTAATCTCGGTCGGGTTGGCGTCGACTTCGGAAAACATCGCACGGCCAAGACCTGCGGCCTCAAGCAGATCAAGCGTGTTTTTGGTGATGTCCATCGTGGCCAAACCTTTGTCGGTCACCAGCAATGGCTTTTTGATACCAGCGGCCGCGCAGGCCTCGCCGATCTCGGAAATACGGCCCGCACCAAATCGCATCGCGGTGGGGTAGGACCAGTTGTTTTTCAGCTCCATAGGATCAAGCCTTTTTAAGGTGGTAAGATTTAGGACGCGTCAGCGCCTGATAGCCCAGCACGGAAAGTCCCGCGCCTTGGCCGGTGTCTTTGCAGCCCGTCCAGCACAATGCCGGATCAAGGTAATCACAGCGGTTCATGAACACTGTGCCCGTTTCCAGCTTTGCTCCAATGGCATCGGCGGCGTCGACGTCATTGGTGAATATTGCAGCCGTTAGACCGAATTGGCAGTCGTTCATCAACGCAATAGCTTCGGCGTCGTCTTTGACTGGCATGATACCAACGACGGGGCCAAAGCTTTCGTCGCGCATGACGCGCATTTTATGGGTCACATTCGTCAGGATTTGCGGGGTCAGATAGGCGGCACCGTCATCCTCGGCAAAGGGTTTGATCATCGCGGTAGCGCCATCTGCAACAGCCTCGTCGATCTGCGCGCGCACTTCAGCGGCAAAGCGGACGTTGGCCATTGGGCCAATTGTCGTCTCCTGTTTCAAGGGGTTACCCAGTTTCAGGGCGCTTACCCATGCAACGGCCTTTTCGACGAATGCATCATATAGGCTTTCGTGGACATAAATCCGTTCAATCCCGCAGCAACACTGCCCAGCGTTGAACATCGCGCCATCCATCAACCCGTCGACCGCCGCATCCACATCCGCATCAGCCCGCACATAGCCGGGGTCCTTGCCCCCCAATTCAGTCGCCACAGGTGTGAAGGTGCCTGCCGCTGCGACCTCCATCGCTTTGCCTCCACCGACCGAGCCGGTGAAATTGACGAACCCGAACTGGCGCTCGGCAATGAGAGCCGATGTGGTGTCATGATCTAGAAACACGTTCTGGAACACATGTTCCGGGATGCCAGCCGCCTGGAATGCTTCGGCCAGACGTTCGCCCACTTGCAAGGTTTGCGTGGCGTGTTTCAGAACAACCGAGTTGCCCGCGATCAATGCGGGGGCAACCGTGTTGATCGCCGTCATATATGGATAATTCCACGGGGCCACGACCAGCACAACACCGCGCGCCTCGCGGGTAATCTTGCGAGTGGCTTTTTCACTGTCCTCGATGATCATCGGGGCCAGTGCCTGTTCGGCGATGTCGGCCATATAGCTGGCACGTTCATTGAACCCGCCAAATTCGCCGCCATAGCGCACAGGGCGGCCCATTTGATGGGCCAGTTCAACCGCCATCCGATCTGTTGTCTTGCCCACCTCGGCGATTGCGGCACGCACCAGATCGATGCGTTCAGACAGCGGCCGTCCAGCCCACAACACCTGCGCTGATTTAGCCTGCGCACATACTTCGCGCGCGGCCTCCAGCGGCAGGACAGGGCGTTCAAGATAAACCGATCCGTCAATCGGTGAGATACATTTCAGGGTCTTTGTCATGTGCTTATGCTCGCTCAAATCCGCGGTTGATTTCCCAGTCGGTTACGACCTTGTCGTATTCCTCCTGCTCCCATTCGGCTGCACGGGTGTAATGGTCAACCACATCGTCGCCAAGAGCCTCGCGCAGCATAGCAGAGTTGCGCAAAGTTTCGGTTGCAGCCCGCAAAGTGCGCGGGATTTCAGTCACGCTCGCGTCTTCATAGGCATCGCCCATCGTGGGATCCTGCAATGCCAGCTTTTCCTCTATCCCTTTTAGGCCAGCAGCCAACAAAACTGTCTGCGCCAGATAAGGGTTCAGGTCTGACCCGCCAATGCGGCATTCCACACGGATGCCTTTTGTCCCATCGCCGCACAGCCGGAACCCAGCGGTGCGGTTATCGACAGACCAGACTGTTTTCGTGGGTGCAAAGGTGCCTTTGGCAAAGCGTTTATAGCTGTTGATGTAGGGTGCCAGAAAATAAGTGAACTCGGGTGCGTATTTGATCAGCCCCGCCATGAAATGCCCCATCAGCTCGGACATGCCCAGCTTTGCGTCCTTGTCGAAAAACGCAGGTGTCCCGTTTTTCCACAGCGACATGTGCACGTGGCTTGACGATCCGACCTTATCCGCCGCCCATTTGGGCAGGAACGACGCCGAGAACCCCTGCTGAAAGGCAATTTCCTTGATCGCTTGTTTGGAGATTGTGTGGTTATCGGCACAATCCAATGCTTCTGCATATCGGATGTTCAGCTCTTGCTGGCCGGTTTCGGCCTCACCCTTAGTACATTCAATTGGCACGCCAGCGGCAACCAGATGGTTACGCAAGGGTTGCAGGAACGTTTCCTCTTTAGCGGTCTGGAACAGGCAGTAATCCTCATTGTGACCGTTCAGAGGCACGAGGTTTGCGTATCTTTCTTTCTGGAGGGTGCGGTAATCGCCCTCGAACAAAAAGAACTCCAGCTCGGTCGCCATCATCGCGACAAAGCCCAAAGCTTCAAGGCGCGCGATCTGCTTTTTCAGCATCGAGCGCGGAGAATGGGATACAGGTTCATGCGTATGGTGATCCAGGACATCGCCCAGCACCAGAACAGTTTTATCCAGCCAAGGCACGCGGCGCATTGTCGACAAATCAGGGCGCAATACATAGTCGCCATACCCTGATTGCCAGCTGGTCGATGCAAACCCTTCGGGCGTGGACATCACCAGATCCGTCGCCAGCAAATAGTTGCAGCAATGAGTTTCCGCATGGGAATGATCAATGAAATTGCTGACGTGGAAGCGCTTGCCCATCAGACGGCCCTGCATGTCGACAAGCGCCACCAATACGGTATCCACCTCGCCAGCTTCGGCCATTTCCCTGAGCGCGTCGAATGTTAAATTGCCCATGTGCAGACGTTCCTTTTGCATTTGTGAGGGCGGCACCACCGCGCCGCCCCGTTTATCGCGATTTTAAAGAGGATCAGCCAAAGGTATAAGGCGGGCCCGCTTTTGAAATCACATTGTTGTAGTCGCGGAATATCTTGACGATCTTTGCCGCGGTTTCACCTTCCTCTGCCATCTCGTCCCAGAAGGTGACAGCCGCTTCTTCAACTGTCTTCCACTCTTCCTGCGGGATCGATGTCAGTTCCAGTTTTTCACCGGACGCGCGCAGACGCGCCTCGCCGCCCCAATACCACTGGTTGCGGTAAGTGTGGCTTGCCTCGATGGCCGACGACACGATCTGTTTCAGGTGATCAGGCAGTTCTGCCCATTTCTCGGCGTTGACAAAGAACGACCCGATCCATGCGCCCGAGATGTTGTTGGTGCAGAAATAGTTGGTCACATCTGCCCAGCCCACGGTGTAATCTTCGGTGATACCCGACCACGCCATACCGTCCAGCTCGCCTGTTTGAACGGCAACTTCAGCGTCTTCGTAGGGGATGTTTACCGGAACAACACCAAACTGCGACAAGAAGCGGCCAGCAGTCGGGAAGGTATACAGCTTCAGACCGTCCATATCGGCCAGCGATCTGATCGGTTTGACGGTGTTAAAGTTGCACGGATCCTGACCCGCAGCAGACAGCCAATGCACGCCAACCTTGGCGTATTCCTCGCGCCAGATGTCGGCCAGACCGTATTGGTTAAACAGCACAGGTACGTCCAACGCGTGCTTGGTCGCCAACGGGAAATATCCGCCGAAGGACCGCACGGGTGTCGGGGACGCCATTGAATCGTCGTCCGAATGCACGCCGTCGATGGTGCCGCGCTGCAACGCTTGGAACAACTCGCCTGTGGGAACAATCTGGTCAGCATAGAACAGTTCGATCTCAAGCTCGCCCTGACAGGCGGCGTTGATCGCATCGATTGCGGGCTTTGTTACTTCTTCGCCCAAGGCAGCGCCCGCATATGTTTGAAAGCGCCAGCGGATCGGTTCCTGCGCGTGCAGGATCGATGGGGTGGCAATGGCTGCGGGACCTGCAATTGCGGCCCCTTTGAGAAACTTACGTCTGGTTGTCATCTGACATACTCCTTATCGGGTTTCGGTTTTGAAGGGCCGGTTCATCCGGCCACGTGGTAGTTATTTCGGTTATTTGCCGTAAACATAGTTGGGCAGCCAAAGCGCGATCTGCGGGAACATCATAACCACGGCCAAGGCCAGCACCATCACGCCCACAAACGGAATGATCGAACGGTAGATATCGGTAATCGTGATCTCGGGCGGGGCCATTGCACGCATCAAGAACAGGTTATAGCCGAACGGCGGGGTCATATAGGCGATCTGGCAGGTGATCGTATAAAGCACACCATACCACACCAAATCGAAACCCAACGCGCCAACTAGCGGCACATAGAGCGGTGCCACGATAACCAGCATGGCTGTGTCATCCAGAAACGTACCCATGATCAGGAAGGACAGTTGCATCAGGATCAGAATTACCCACGGGTTCAGCCCCCACTTTTCGGTGAACAGGCTTTCGATTGCCTTGACCGCGCCCAGCCCGTCAAACACGGCCCCAAAGGCCAGCGCCGCAAGGATGATCCACATAAACATGCACGTGATCGCAAGAGTTTGGCGTACTGATGTTTCAAACACCTGACGTGTCATCCGGCCCTTCAAGACAGCAGCAGCAAAAGCGGCGATGGCCCCGATGGCCGAACTTTCGACGAGCGACGTCCACCCGTTCACAAAAGGCACCATCATCACGGCAAAGATCACAACGGGCAGCAAACCAGCGCGGAGAAGGCGCAGTTTTTCTGGCCACCCGACATCACGTTCTTCTTCTGAAAGCGCTGGTCCAAGATCAGGGTTAATGCGGCACCGAATGGCGATGTAGATAATGAACATCGCCGCCATCATCAGCCCCGGAATGGCACCGGCAAGCCACAACTGCCCAACGGGTTGGCGCGCGATCATCGCATAAAGCACCAGCACAACAGAGGGCGGCACCAGGATGCCCAAACTTGATCCCGCCTGAATGACCCCGGTCACCATCAGCTTGTCATAGTTCCGTTTCAACAATTCAGGCAACGCAATCGTGGCACCAATAGCCATGCCAGCCACCGAAAGCCCGTTCATCGCTGAAATCAGCACCATCAAACCAATCGTACCGATCGCCAAACCACCGCGCAGTCCGCCCATCCAGATGTGAAACATCTTGTACAGATCATCCGCGATTTTGCTTTCTGACAGGACGTAACCCATGAAGATGAACATTGGCAAAGTCAGCAACGGATACCAGCGCATCAGCTTGATCGCCGCAGAAAACCCGATGTCATAGCCACCGCGGTCGCCCCACAAAAACAGCGCCGCCATCACCGCAACAAAGCCGATAGCACCGAATACCCGCTGCCCTGTCAGCAGCATCAGCATCATGGTCGAAAACATTAAAATAGCGATCAGTTCATAGGGCATCGCGCGTGTCCTCACCGGATTTGAGGAAGAGGATGTCCTTGAACAATTCAGAGACAGCTTGCAGCAGCATCAGAAAAATACCGATGCACATGGTCACCTTGACCGGCCACATATAGGGCCGCCACGCGGTCGGGCTGCGTTCGCCACCATACTTAAATGAATACAAGGTGGATTCGATCCCACCCCACAGCAAAATGAACAAATAGATCAGCAAAAACAAAACGGTAATACTATCCGTCCACGCTTTTTTGCGGGGAGTAAGTTCGGCATAGAACAGGTCCATCCGCACATTTGCCCCCATTTGCAACGCGTATGGACCACCCAAGATGTAATAGCCCACCATCACAAACTGCGCCATTTCCAACGTCCAAAGGGACGGGCTGAAAAACGTCTTATTCATCGACGACCAAAGCAAAATGCCCATTAGGACAAAAATGCCGTACATCGCGATCCGGCCTAGGCCATAGTTAAAGCGATCCACCACCGAGATATATCTTCGCATCGCGTTCATTCAGATGCCTTTTGAAAAAGGGTGGGAAAGGCAGCGGTCAGCGACGCGCTTAGGTGCTGCGCCATTGCCTGTGCCTTTTCGTCCGTATCGATCAGGTCGTTCCGGATTTCGATCATTACACAGGGCAAGCCGTGCGCTTCGCCGTGTTTGTTCAGCGAATAGGTTACGCCATCGACCGCTGCGTACGGTTCGTTCAATGCGGATTTATAGGTACCATTGGCCTGCTCTTGGGCCAGCATCGCCTTCGCGGCAGAAGGGTCGCTGTGATACAGATATCCTAAATCAACATCGCGCCTGATGCCGTTATAAATAGGGGTAAAGCTGTGGACCGTGACCACCAATTTTGGTGCCATCTGCCTGCTTTGCTTGTCGACAGCGTCGTGAAACGGCGTGTGCACGTGGTCAAAGCGGTCTTGCTTTTCCTGATCCGATAAGTTCGCGTTTCCCGGAATTTCAAAGATCTCGCTGCGTGCCGGAATGCAATCGGGCGCAGTCAAAGGCCGGTTGCAATCATAGACCAACCGCGAAACCCCGCCAGCGACCAATGGCGCGTCCAGCTTGCCAGACAGCGCAATCGCCACATCCAGCGCCCCAATATCCCACGCCGCGTGGGACGCCTGCGCGTCGGCACTAAGTCCTAAAGCGTAATCATTTGGGATGGAATTGGATGCATGCTCGCAAATCAACAAGACAGGCCCCTGCCCGCTGCTGTTGACGACTTGCACTGCTGTCCAACCGTTGTTCAAAACGAGAAACTCCCCTTGGCTCGCCCACCAATCACTACAGATTTTCCTAGCCTGTCAAGATTTTTTCTGTAATCTTTATTTCATAGCCAGAAACTCTGTACCGAAAGGAACAGCTTTTGCACAAAAAAGCATTGGTTCGCGATTTGCTAAAAGAAAAGCAGACAGAGTTAACTGCTGCAGAGCGCAAATTATCTGCGGTTCTGCTTGACGATTCATTGCTGACCGGGCTGCAATCCATCAACCGTTTGGCCGAATGCGCCGAGGTGTCTTCACCCACGATTGTTCGATTGGCGCGCAAGTTGGGCTTTGACGGCTTCTCTGATATGCAAGACGCCATCCGCGAGGAAATCGGCGCGCGGATGAAACAACCTCTTGCCAAGCTTGAGGCGGCTCCGCCATCGAACAATCGCGATCACATTGTTTCGCGCTTTATCGAAGCGGTGTCTGACAATATCAATCGCACCCTCGAACGGCTTGACCTAACCGAGTTCGATCAGGTGGCCGAGGTGCTCTCGGACCCGGCGAACCGACTTTATTTGCTGGGCGGGCGTATCACGCGGTCCAACGCGCATTACTTTTTCAACCACCTCCAGATCATCCGCCCCCATGTGACCTTGTTGGATTCGTCGCCCAGTGTCTGGCCGCAGTCCCTGCTGGACATGGATGCAGGTGCAGTTCTGATAATCTTTGACATCCGCCGGTATGAAAAAGAGCTGGAAAAATTGGCCAACCTTGCCGTGAAACAGGGGGCCAGCATTGTGTTATTCACAGATGCCTGGGGGTCACCGATCGAAAAACACGCACGGTTCTGTTTCCGCTCGATGGTCGAGGTGCCTTCAAGCTGGGATTCAACCTTAGCAATTAATTTCTTGATCGAAGCTTTGGTTGCCGAAGTTCAGTCCCGCAGTTCCGATCAGAGCGCTGAGCGTATCGCAGCCCTTGAACAAATGATCGGCGAATCAAAGATATTCCGCAGCAACTAGGCCATTCATGCCCGCCCACCCGTTCGTTTCATACCGGTGCAAGCAATCGGTATACGAGAAGTTCTATGGTGATGATGAACGGAAAGGTCACACCCACCGAAAGCGTGAGGTAGATCCCGCCTCGGACAGCGCGATGCGCATGGCGGCAGCCGTAGCGATATAGGACGCTGGTGACGAGCGCACCATGGGTAAGAATCCCTTCGTACAGACCACCGGAGCGCCCAGCCGCCAAACTTCTGGACCTGTGCGGCTATCTGGAACAGGAAATCCCGGCCACAAAACGTATTCAACGCAATGAAGGAAAAGCGCATAATTCAAGATGAGAGGAGTATGGTGCACCCGAGAGGATTCGAACCTCTGACCCCCTGATTCGTAGTCAGGTACTCTATCCAGCTGAGCTACGGGTGCACTATGGCGCGGTTTAGTTCTGGGCGCTGATCTTTGCAACCCCTTGTTTGGTCAGATTTGAAATTTCCTGCATTTCGCTTAATAAGTCCCGTCGCCTTTGGGCAGACATATGCGGAAAACAGTACCTGATGCGCCGGTTTCCTTAAGCTCGAGCGTGCCGCCGTGGCCGCGCACCAGTTCGGCGGCGATGGCAAGGCCAAGGCCAGAGCCCCCTTTGCGCGCGCCCCCCCGAAATGCTGTGAACAGATGTTCTTGCGCCTTTGCGGGCAGGCCCGGCCCATTATCCTGTACGTCGATCACCCAACTTTTAGGGTGATCCATGGCGGTTATGCTGATCTCTCCTCCGTGCCCTGTGGCAACGATCGCCTGGCGTGCATTGCGCGTCAGATTGGCTAAAACCCGGAACAACTGTTCTGGATC
>JAPKCR010000646.1 GCA_026421135.1 Sulfitobacter sp.
CGTTCACACACTAGGGAAGGATGCCATGCATCCGCATTGCTCTCATACATAACAAACTTTGAATGTGTTTCAAGTTGGAAATCGTGAACGAAGGGTTTAGCCCAGCATAATACCGATCACGACCATCATAAGACCGATTACTGACAAGAATAGCGCGCCGAGGTTCAGCGGTAGGGCTTTCTGCAAGACCGCGCGCATATCGTCCTCGGACAGATTGGCGCGTTTTGCCCGCATCACGGTGACAATGCACCAAACAAGGCCAAAGAATCCCACAAGCGAGATCAGCGCGCCGACCCAGATTAGAATGTCGAACAGAGAAGTTGATGCATTTTCCATGGGGCGCGGGCTATCTCAATTGGCAGGGCATCGCAAGTGTGGCTTGCGGCAGGGCAGGTGCGGCGTTAGTCAGGGCGCTGACCCTTTCCAGACACAGGACCCCGCAATGAGTGACAGTGCCACAAACCCCGAATCCGCCGACGTCGTTGGTGACGCGACCTACCGCGTCACAGCAAATGAGCTTCGCCAGTTTGTTGAACGGATCGAACGCCTTGATTCTGAAAAGAAAGACTTGGCAGAGCAGCAAAAAGAAGTGATGGCCGAAGCAAAATCGCGCGGCTATGACACCAAGGTTCTGCGCAAGGTGATTGCCCTGCGCAAGCGTGACAAAGACGATATCGCCGAAGAAGAAGCGGTGATGGAGATGTATAAAGAAGCCCTGGGCATGTGATCTACCCTTGGGTGCACGGAAATCAATGCACCCTTTCATGCCTGAGCCAAATCCGCTTGCGCCCAAGCGCAGGCCCAAATAGAAGAGCGGAAATTTTTCCGCCCGCGCACTTTATCGCGCGGCCTTACCCTATGGAGCTAACATGCAGGTCAACGAGACGCTGAACGAAGGTCTGAAACGCGGCTATGCCATCACTGTGACAGCAGCTGAGCTGGAGGCCAAGGTCAACGAAAAGCTGGTCGAAGCACAGCCCGAAGTCGAAATGAAGGGCTTTCGCAAAGGTAAAGTACCTATGGCGCTGCTGAAAAAGCAGTTCGGCCAAAAGGTTACCGGCGAAGCCATGCAAGAAGCCATCGATGGTGCCATGCAAGAGCACTTTGAAAAGTCCGGCGATCGCCCTGCGATGCAGCCTGATGTAAAGATGGCGAACGAAGATTGGAAAGAAGGCGACGACGTCGAGGTCACAATGACTTACGAAGCGCTGCCCGAAATCCCTGAAGTTGATCTGACATCCATCAAGCTCGATAAAATGATCGTCAAAGCAGATGATGCCGCCGTCGACGAAGCATTGGCAAACCTTGCCGAGACCGCACAAGATTTCAAATCCCGCAAAGCTGGCGTAAAGTCCAAAAACGGCGACCAGATTGTGTTCGACTTCCTTGGTAAGGTTGACGGCGAAGCATTCGAAGGTGGCGCTGCCGAAGATTATCCTTTGGTGCTGGGCTCCAACTCCTTCATCCCCGGTTTCGAAGAGCAGCTGGTCGGTGTTGTCGCTGATGAGGAAAAGAACGTTACCGTTTCTTTCCCAGACGATTATCAAGCGCCCCACCTTGCTGGCAAAGAAGCCGTTTTTGAGTGCAAGATCAAAGACGTCAAAAAGCCTGTCGCCGCCAAAATCGATGACGAGCTGGCAACCAAATTCGGTGCCGAAGACCTTGCTGGCCTGAAAGGTCAGATCGCCGAGCGTCTGGAAGCCGAATACTTGGGTGCATCGCGCGCTGTCATGAAGCGTGGCCTGTTGGACGAGTTGGACAAATTGGTCAGCTTTGACCTGCCACCGTCCTTGCTGGATGCCGAAGCGGGCCAGATCGCCCACCAGTTGTGGCACGAAGACAACCCTGATGTTGAGGGCCACGATCACCCAGAAATCGAAACCACAGAAGAGCACAAGACTTTGGCCGCACGTCGCGTTCGTCTTGGCCTGCTGCTGGCAGAACTGGGTCAGAAGGCCGAAGTTCAGGTGACAGACGCCGAAATGACCCAAGCGATCATGAACCAGGCGCGTCAGTACCCTGGTCAAGAGCGTCAGTTCTTTGAATTCGTGCAGCAAAACCAGCAGATGCAGCAGCAGTTGCGTGCGCCATTGTTTGAAGACAAAGTCGTTGATTACGTATTCGAGCAGGCAACTTTGAACGAAAAAGAAGTGTCCAAGGAAGATCTGCAAAAAGCAGTTGAAGCATTGGAAGACGAATAAGTCTTACCGCTTTTACAGACTGAATTTGGAAAGGGCCATCCGGTTGGGTGGCCCTTTTGCTATTCTGCGGTGGCGGAATTTTCCAAAAATTTCGGGCCGGAAAAATTGAATTTTTCGATTACCCGTTGCGCAG
>JAPKCR010000062.1 GCA_026421135.1 Sulfitobacter sp.
CTACCGTCCTCAAGTTCATGATAGCAACGCTCTGATGGTGGTGCGCACGGACGGGGATGTGCTGTGGCGCCCGCTGAACAATCCACCGCGCCTAGCCAGCACCTATTTGAACGAACCGAACCTCAGGTCCTTTGGCCTGATCCAGCGGGATCGTGATTTCGTCGACTATCAGGATGCCGGCGCGCAGTACCAAGATCGTCCTTCGGTTTTGGTTGAACCCATGGGAGATTGGGGTGCCGGCGCAATCCGTTTGGTTGAAATTCCTTCCGACCTTGAGGGGAATGACAACATTGTCAGTTTTTGGGTGCCGTCGGAGAAACCGCGTGCGGGCGAAAGCCGCGAGTATTCATACCGCTTGCGTTGGGGAACGCTTGGCACCAACCGAGACGGCGATCGCGCATGGATTGTGAACACATTGGCGGGGCAGGGCGGCACGTCGGGCGTGTCAGGTGCAAAGGCATCGCTGCGAAAATTTGTCATCGACTTTGATGGCGGACTAATGGCTGGTCTTCCTGCTGACGCCAAAATGGAACCTGTCGTGACCTTGTCGCATGGCCAAATCCAACACGTTGCTTTGTCCAAGATCGAAAACACGACGAAATGGCGGCTCGTTATTGACGTGGATGGGGAAAATGAACGCTTGGTGGAACTAGTCGCCCATGTTGCGGGTTATGGCCGAAAACTAACTGAAACTTGGATTTACCAATGGATGCGCGAATAATGACCCAAAGCACCACATCCGACCCATCTGAGTATCAAGCCCGCAAGGCAATGATCCTGTCTGATGGCACTTTGCCCAATGCGCCCATGGTGATGCCAAGGCAGATGATCGAAGCTCCGCGAGGCACAATGGCGGATGCCGCAGAAAGCAGCCTTGGTCGACTGTTGTCCGTTGTCACGCACAGCTTTGGCCTTGCGGCGCGCGGCCGCTAAAACATGACCCGTAAAGTGTCCTTGGGCGGCGTGCTTTCGGCACGAGCCTTTGCTTTGTTGATGAGCATCGGTCTTGGGGCCGGGGCCGCGGCGCTATTTCTTCAGTTTGGAGCTGCAGACGGCTATCAAATGGTCGACGGTGTGCGCGCAGTTTTGGTTTTCATCACTACGTTTTGGTTGGCATGGGGGGCGGTGCAATCGGTCGAAGGGTTGATCGCAATTCGCAGACCCGCACCGGCCATGACCACGCCGATCACTACCCGAACTGCTGTTCTGATGCCGGTTTACAACGAAGATCCCGCAGCGGTTTTTGCGAGAGTTGCTGCCATGGACGATGCAATCGTGCGCCTCGGGCTGACGGACCATTTTGATTTTGCAATTCTATCAGACACACAAAACGCAAATTTGGGCGCAGAAGAAGAGCGCTGGTTCATTCACCTGTGGGATGACCGCCAACAAAATGCGCGAAAAAAGGACGGCAAAGCACCAAGGTTTTTTTACCGCCGTCGCAGTCGAAATATTGGGCGCAAAGCCGGCAATATTCAGGACTTCTTTGAAACGTCGGGGGCGAACTACGAATTTGCTCTGATCCTGGATGCTGACAGCCTGATGGACGCGGCAGCGATGGCGGAAATGGTACGCCGGATGCAGGCCGATCCCGAGCTAGGTCTGCTGCAAACCTTGCCGCGTATTATTAATGCGCACTCACGCTTTGGGCGGGCTATGCAATTTGCCGCCGGATTTTATTCACCGGTTTTTGCCCAAGGTCAGGCCGCAATGCAGGGGTCAACAGGCGCATTCTGGGGCCACAATGCCTTGGTTAGGGTGCAGGCATTTACCGAAAGTTGCGCATTGCCCGAACTGTCCGGTCCTCCCCCTTTTGGCGGGCATATCTTGAGCCACGATTACGTAGAAGCGGCGCTTTTGGCACGCGCGGGTTGGTCCGTCCGGGTTGATCCAGATCTTGATGGTTCCTTCGAAGAAGGACCCGAGAACATGATCGATTTTGCAAAGCGTGATCGGCGATGGTGTCAGGGAAATTTGCAACATATTCGTGTGATCTCCGCTCCTGGACTAAAAGCTTGGTCAAGGTTCGCGCTCTTTCAAGGGATTCTAAGCTATATCGCCCCTTTGTTCTGGATGATGTTTTTGGCCTCTAACCTCTATGCCTCCGCGACAGCACCCGAGCCGGATTTTTTCCCCGAAGCCTTTCAGCTTTTTCCAGTCTTCCCCTCTGATCAAACCTCGAAAGCTGTTGGCGTTGCCGTCGGTGTGTTTGGTCTATTGGTCCTTCCCAAAGTATTGATCTTGCTGGATGCCGCTCTGCGGGGGAGGGTGCTGCAATTCGGCGGTACGTTTAACGCGATGCGCGGGATGCTTCGTGAACTTGTGATGTCTTCGATCAACGCGCCCATAATGCTGATGTGGCAGACGCGGGCGGTTCTGCAGGTTTTAAGTGGGCGCGACGGTGGGTGGCCAGCCCAGACACGCGGCGACGGACGGCTCACACTGCCAGAGTCGTTTTCGGCAGGGTGGTGGATTCAACTTTGGGGCGTCGCGGTGATATTACTCACGCATCTTTTTGCCGCTGATCTGATGCTTTGGGTTTTGCCTATCGGCATCCCCTTGATACTAGCCCCATTGGTAATTTGGATAACCTCGCAGCCTTCAGTGGGGGCGGTCTTTCTTACTCCCGAGGAACACCTCTTGCCTCTGGTCGTTTCGGATCATCGAAGGATTATGAACGAATGGTCCCATGCCCCGGCTGGATCCGCGACACAAACTGTCCCGGCCGCGAAAATCCCTGCATAAGATGTCTGGACCTATGACTTCAACACGCTTCCCCATGTCCGCTCGCGATCCCCGTCTCGATTTTTTCCGGGGTCTGGCGCTCGTGATGATCTTCATCAATCACGTTCCGGGCAACCCGCTTGAGCTTATTACGAACCGTAACTTTGGCTTTTCGGACGCTGCCGAAGGGTTTGTCTTCATGTCAGGCATGGCTGCAGGATTGGCCTATCCAATGGCTTTTGAGCGCCTGCCGCTTTGGCGTGCAGTGGCGAAATGTTGGGGGCGGGCCTGGACGCTGTATTCGGTGCATCTGGTGATCACAATCATCAGTTTGGCGATCATGTTGGGTGCCGCGTACTGGTTCAACGCCGATAAAATGTGGGGCATAAACAATGTCGGCCCATGGATGAAAGCGCCTGTCCAAGCCACGATCGGGATAGCTACTTTGGGCCATCAATTTGGCTATCTTAATATTTTACCGATGTACGCGGCGCTGCTTCTGATGACACCGGTGATGATCCTGATCGCCCAGCGAAACATGTGGGTCATGCTGGCTGGATCGGTCATTCTGTGGATTGTTACCGGTGAAACACGGCTGAATATCCCAGCGTTTCCCAACGAAGGCGGTTGGTTTTTCAATCCGTTCGCATGGCAACTTTTATTCGCCATTGGTTTGGGGACAGGGATGCGGCTGAAGTCGGGTCAAAGGTTAGTGCCAAATATTGCTTGGGCAAAATGGCTGTCTTTGGCGGTACTGATCTTTGTTCTGGCTTGGATGAAGATCGAGATCGTTCAGTTCTATGGTCGCGCGGGTTTGGCATTTTTGCGTGACCACGGTTTCCCGTTCTACATTACCGAGTTCGACAAAACCTTCCTTGCAGCACCGCGATTGCTGCATCTTTTGGCGTTGGCCTATTTCTTGTCCACCCAAAGCTGGGTGACACGTTTATCCGCCAGCCGCTGGGTTTGGCCTGTCGAACTGATGGGGCGGTTTGGTTTGGCCTGTTTTGCGCTAGGGACCGTGTTGTCGATCCTTGGTCAGTCGATCAAGGCCTCTTTGATTTACGATCCCTGGATCTTCGATATGGGCTATGTGTTTCTGGGCCTTGCACTGCAAATGGGCTTTGTGCGAATAAAATGGCAGTTGGCGCAAAAGCCTATCCGATAAGCCTATCTCCTACTTTTGGCAGCAGAACGCCGTCAAAGAACGCGGTCATTTCTTCATGGGCGTTCAAGGGCAGGACGTTAGCGACATATTGATCGGGCCGCACGATGACGCTGCACCCTTCCGTCCGGTTGATTTCGCGCATGTCGAATATGTCAGATCCGGGGTCCGCACAAAATACTTTCTCATAATCAGTCAGCCCATATTTGCCCTTTTTTGGCAAAAGCAACGCGGGAAGGTCACGCAGGTCAAGATTGCGATGTGAGGACTGATAAACCGCGCGCAAGTCAATTACTGAATCGATATCAGCACTGGCTGGCGTTATGCGGCTAATCGGTGATGAATATGACCCTAAATAGCTGCATAGGCTTTGTAGATCGTTGTTCTCCCCCGCGAATGCCAGAATACGCCAACGGCCATCAGCCTTTAGCATATGTCCCAGTTGTACCGGCTTTGCATCTGCAAGACGGATTGCCGGTGCTGAATGAAATCGCATTCCGACAGTTAGCCCTTTTGCTAAGTGCTGATGCTCTGCATCGCTGGTTAAGACTGAGGGGCCGTAGTGAACAGATGTCCCCGCCGTGAACCTGCCCTGCTTTTGGAAATAGAGCTGGAACTCTGCGGGATCGACAGTGTCGTTGCCAGCACCTTTTGCTGTCTGGGGCCGGGCGCTGAACATCTTGGCAAAGGCGCGATCGAAATCAATCAGCTCTTTCGCGATGGCTTGGCGTTCGGCGGAATAGCTGTGCAATATTGACGGGGCAGACTGCCCGCGTAAAACGGCAGCCAGTTTCCAGCCCAGATTAAAAGCGTCACCCATTGATACGTTCATACCTTGGCCGGCTTTCGGGCTGTGGGTGTGACCCGCATCGCCTGCAATGAACACTCTGGGAACAACATCTTTGTTTGCGTCATCAAACTGGTCACACAGGCGCTGGCCAATCTCGTAAACGGACCACCAAGCGACCTCTTTCACGTCCAACAAATAGGGTGCCATAATCCGTTGCGCGGCCGCGATCAGTTGGGGTTTTGTAATGTTTTTCTGTGCTACGCGTTCATCTGCGTTCAGCTTGTCCAGTTCGATGTACATGCGCACCAGATATCCGCCTTCACGCGGGATAATAAGAACGGAACCCTCGGTCGCAGAATGGATCACGGATTTTAGCCTAATGTCGGGGAAGTCGGTTTCCACAAGCACATCCATCACACCCCAAGCTTGATTGGCGGCATCGCCAGTAAGATCGCGCCCAATCGCACGGCGAACCCCGCTGCGCGCGCCGTCGCAGCCAATAACATAGCGGGCATTGATCGTTTCTATAGCAGGGGGCGCACCATCGGGCGTATATTCAACTGTCACCGTAACGGGGTAATCTGCGCGATCATCACGGACTAGTTTAATGAATTCGCGATTATAGTGCGGTTCAAGCCGCCGTGGCCCTTGCCGCATTACGTCAAGATAGAAATCATGAACCCGCGCCTGACTTAGAATAACGTGGGGCATTTCAGATAGCCCCTCTTCGGTATCCTCAATGCGACCGCTTCGCGCAATATGGTCGGGCTGAGAGGGATCTGGTTTCCAGAACGTCGTTTCATTCACCCAATAGGCTTCGCGGAGCACACGTTCGGAAAATCCGAAAGCCTCGAACATCTCGACCGACCGACAAGCGATGCCATCGGCTTGGCCGATCTGCAAAGGCCCGGATTTCTGGTCAATGATGCAGGTTGATATGTCGCCAAATGCAGACAGTTGCGCCGCAAGCGTTAAGCCAGCAGGGCCACAACCAACGATCAAAACGTCAACTTGAGCAGGGGGTGTCACTGGGTGGCCCGCATCAATGGAGGTGGTGATGTGCGGGTCGCCAGAATTAAAGCCGTTCAAGTGATACTGCATCTCACTCTTCCAATTTAATAAGTATACTTATTATATGGAGGCTTCCAGCGCCCAAGTCAATATGATAAGTACACTTATCAATGTGAGGTGACAGATGTCCTTGAATACAATGCCCGGCCATTTGATCCGGCGGCTGCATCAAACTTCCACCGCAGTATTTTCTGAACGCATGAAATTTGCGGGCATTGATATGACATCTGTTCAGTTCGCGGCTTTGCATACCATCTGCGAAATCCCGGGTATCGATCAGGCTAGCCTCGCGCAGCAGATCGCCTATGACCGCGCGACGATCGGGGGGGTTGTTGACCGGCTTGAACGCAAGGGGTGGGTTACTCGTACGGTCAACCCGCAAGACAAGCGCGCCCGGCAGATCACGTTGACAGTGCAGGGGTATGACACTTTGCAAAAGGTCGTGCCGATTGTCACGGCGCTGCAAAGTGACATCTTAGTGGGCCTTTCGGACGCTGAGCGTGCGCAATTCATAATGCTGGCTATCAAGGCAACCAGCCCTAGGGATGGGTTTGAACACTCGCAGCGATCTGCTACGACAGCGTAACTCTAGGCTACATTCGGTGAATATCATGTCCAAACCTCATGTCTTGATCGCTGGCGGTGGCATAGGAGGACTGGCCCTTGCCCTGACGCTTGATCAAATCGGGGTACGCAGCACCGTGTTTGAATCCGTTCGCGAATTGAAACCTTTGGGCGTCGGCATCAACATTCAGCCGAACGCTATCCGTGAACTTTTCGATCTGGGGATCACCGCCGCCGATTTGGATAAGGTGGGTTTGCCGGCGCGAGAATGGGCCTTAGTCGGTCAGCAGGGGCAGGAAATATACGCTGAACCGCGCGGAACCGAAGCGGGCTATAACTGGCCCCAGTACGCAGCACATCGCGGCAAACTGCACATGATGCTGTACGAAAAACTGATCGAGCGCGCCGGCAGCGATGCCGTGCGACTGGGGGCAAAGGTCACCGGGTATGCGCATAATTCTGGCGGGACAGTCAGTGCGCTGATAACCCATGCCGATGGTCACGAAACGGTTGAAACGGGCACATTGTTGATCGGTGCAGACGGCATTCATTCTGCGATCCGGGCACAGATGCACCCCGAGCAGCCGCCAATCCATTGGGGCGGCGCTTTGATGTGGCGCGGTACCACACGGGCAAAGCCTAGTCGGACGGGGTCGTCCTTTATTGGTTTAGGCACGCATCTGCAACGAATGGTGATCTACCCGATTTCGCAGGTTGATGATGAGGGATTTGCCGACATTAACTGGATCGCCGAAGTTACCTTTGATGAAACCGAGGATCGCAAGAGCGGCTGGTACAAGCCTGCCAAGGTCTCCGATTTTATCCATCATTTCGATGGATGGACTTATGACTGGCTTGACGTACCTTCATTGTTGAACGGTGCCGAGATTGCCTACGAGAACCCGATGATTGATCGCGACCCAGTGGATACATGGGTTGATGGCTGCGTGGCTTTGATGGGCGATGCGGCCCATGCTATGTACCCGACAGGTTCAAACGGTGCCAGTCAGGCGATTATCGACGCGCGCACCATAGGGGCGATGATGTTGGAACATGGCGTGACGAAATCGGCACTAAAGGCCTACGATGATGCGCTTTGTGGGCCAGTGTCAGAGCTTATCTTGCGCAACCGCGGATCAGGCCCTTTTGGTCTGTTGAACATGGTTAACGATCGCTGCGAAGGGGTTTTTACAGATATCAACGATGTCGTCCCGCTCGAAGAACGCTCTGCCTTTATGGCTCGCTACAAGGCCGCTGCCGGTTTCGCGATAGAGCAGTTGAACAACGCACCTCCCACGATTGCCCAAGGGGCCAAAGTGACCGCTTAACGGGCTAAGCGTTATTCTGCACCATTCGGCCTTTTGGATTGAATTCCCCGACCGCCCGCGCAACATTCCCCTAAATTTGAAATACGCAGGCCCCAGTGCCCGCAAGGAGGGAGACAGGACATGGAACTTCAAGGACAAGCGGCGATTGTAACCGGGGGAGCGTCTGGCCTGGGCGGGGCGACAGCGGAAATGCTGGCCAAGGCGGGTGCCAAGGTTGCGATTTTCGATATGAACGCCGACATGGGCGAAGCCAAAGCAGCCGAAATCGGCGGAAAATTCTTTAAGGTAAATGTGACAGACGAAAACGCTGTCGCAACAGCAATTGCGGATGCTGAAGGTGTGCATGGCAAGGCGCGTATCTTGGTAAACTGTGCGGGCATTGGGCCACCGGCCAAAGTTGTCAGTCGCGAAGGCGACGCGTTGCCATTGGAGAGTTTTGCGGGGGTCATCAACGTCAATCTACTAGGATCGTTCAACGTGCTTTCCAAGTTTGCAGCGGCTCTGCACAAGGCTGATCCAATCGGTGAAGAACGTGGTGTCATCATTAATACTGCTTCGGTCGCGGCCTTCGACGGGCAGATCGGGCAGGCAGCATATGCTGCGTCCAAGGGCGGAATTGTCGGGATGACCTTGCCAATTGCCCGCGAACTGGCGCGCTATGGTATTCGGGTTATGACAATTGCGCCGGGTCTATTCCTTACGCCACTCTTAGCGAGCCTGCCCGAAGAAGCGCAGGCTTCATTGGGCGCACAGGTTCCATTTCCAAGCCGTTTGGGCCAGCCATCAGAATATGCCAAAATGGTCGGCGCAATCATCGACAACCCGATGCTAAACGGTGAAACAATCCGCCTTGATGGCGCGATCCGGATGGCACCAAAATAGCGATCGTTCCGTGAGGGGAAAAACATGGCTGATGCATATATCGTCGAAACAGTCCGTACGGCTGGCGGGCGGCGCGGGGGTGCTTTGCGCGATTGGCACCCGGCAAATCTGGGGGCTGAGGTACTGAATGCGCTGGTCGCGCG
>JAPKCR010000647.1 GCA_026421135.1 Sulfitobacter sp.
ATTCTATATGACCGTCCCTGATGAGCTAGCAGAAGCCGCCCGTGTCGACGGCGCATCGCCCATGCGGTTCTTCTGGGACATCCTATTCCCTATGAGCCGAACAAACATCGCCGCACTTTTTGTCATTCTGTTCATTTACGGCTGGAACCAATACCTCTGGCCATTGCTGATAACGACTGATCCTTCGATGAATACCATTGTCATGGGTATCAAGCAGATGTTCCCGTCGGGCGATGATGTGGCGAATTGGCCCGTCATCATGGCGACGTCTATTCTGGCTATGATCCCTCCGATCGTTGTCGTCATCTCAATGCAAAAACTGTTTATCCGCGGCCTCGTGGACAGTGAAAAGTAGGCAAATATGGCAACTGTAGAGCTTTCCAACATCAAGAAACGTTTTGGGTCCACCGAGGTCATCCACGGCGTAAGCGCGGCGATAGAAGACGGTGAATTCATCGTCATCGTCGGCCCGTCAGGCTGTGGCAAATCCACGCTGCTGCGCATGGTTGCAGGGCTGGAATCTGTATCAGAGGGCGAGATCAAGATCGACGGCAAGCGCGTCAATGAGCTTGAACCGATGGACAGAGATATCGCCATGGTGTTTCAGAACTACGCCCTTTATCCGCACATGTCGGTGCGTGAAAATATGGGCTACGGGCTGAAAATTGCCAAACTACCCAAGGCTGAGATTGACGCAAAAGTTCAAGCTGCGGCAAAGCTGTTGCAGTTGGAAGAGTACCTCGACCGTCGTCCGCGCGATCTGTCGGGTGGGCAGCGTCAACGCGTTGCTATGGGGCGCGCAATAGTTCGTGAGCCGGCAGTGTTTCTTTTTGATGAGCCGCTGTCGAACTTGGACGCCAAGCTGAGGGTGCAGATGCGTCTGGAAATCCGCGATCTACAAAGCCGTCTTGGTATCACGTCATTATATGTGACCCATGATCAGGTTGAGGCCATGACGATGGCGGACCGAATGATCGTGATGAACGCGGGCAGAGCCGAGCAAATCGGGACGCCGCTTGAAGTTTATGAGCGTCCGCAAACCTTGTTCGCAGCGCAGTTTATCGGCAGCCCGTCGATGAATGTCCTGGACGGTGAAATTTCGGCTGAGGGCCTAACAATCGGAGGGGCAAAAGTGCCAACGCGGCTGAAGCGCACTGGTAGAGTAACGGTGGGTATTCGACCCGAACACATTGTCTCTGACCCTGATGGCCCTTTATCGATGACCGTTCAAATGGGCGAGCCTCTTGGCGCAAATACGCTGCTGCATGGTCGCATTACAGGCCGTAGTGACGCCTTTACTATAAGTCTGCCAGGCGTACATCATGCGATTACAGGTGATGTCGTTAGGTTCAGCATTGCCCCGAAAAGCTTGCATTTCTTCGACCAGGAAACTGGAGACCGGCTGGACGAATGAGGTGGTTGGAAATAGGTCAAGGAACAAGGAATTGTGGTGGCTGACTACCTGCGATTGCGATCTGTCCGCGAAATTGAAGATACCAAAGTTAGTGAACCACTTTCAGATGCACACGCTGCTTTGTCGGCTTTTGCCCTTTATTCAGTATCTTTCCACCAGTTGAAGGACTCATTTCTTGCATGAATGTCGATGAGTTCTCCGACTTTCGGAGTCACCAGGATAATGTATTTCTGGTCGGCTGAGGTCATAGCCCGGATGGTGGGTTCATCCCAAGGGTGGTAGGCCAAGTTGAATGTTCCCCAATGGACAGGCAACATCGTCCTACCCTTAACGTCCAGGTGAACTTGGACGGCTTCTTCGGGAGTCATGTCAATGTCGTGCCTTGCGTCGCAGGGACCATATGAGCCAACCTTGATTATGGTTGCATCGAAAGGCCCAACGTGTGTGCCAATATCCGAGAAAGCCTCTGAGTAACCCGAGTTTTCGCTTATTAGAACACGGTTGCTGTGACCGATAATCGACCATGAAGAGCAGAGCGGTTTTTAATAATCGAACGTTCCTCTGTCGGAATAGTGACGCGACAGGGTCGCAACAATTCTCAGGCCCGCTAATGAGACCTCCTCCCACCAATCCAGTTCTGTGATCTGTTGATCCGGCACATTCCACGCCAGCAGTTGTGCGCTGTTGGCAAGCGGCACGTAAAACTGTGTTCCCTATTTGGCGCCCCTGCCAGCCGTTTCGCTCCAATCGGGATGACTGAGACTACGCCCAACGGACCCGTGGCCCGCGGCTCAACCGGGTCAACTCGCAGGGGGACATGATGCACCGTAGAACTCAACTCGGAACATCCCACGGGGCGATAGTAGCGTTGATCGTCGGCACCCAAGTAAAAGCACAGAGTATAGACAAAACAATTC
>JAPKCR010000063.1 GCA_026421135.1 Sulfitobacter sp.
AAACCACAAAGCGTATGATTGCCAGCCCCGGATATTTCGAGAAGTACGGCCGCCCAGAGAAAATCGACGATCTAAATGATCACAAGCTGCTGCATTATTCAAACCAATCCAGTGGAAACATGTGGAAACTCACATCCCCCTCGGGCGAAAAGCGTCAGGTGCGCACCGCTGGCTGGCTATCAGTCAATGACGGGCAATCCTTGCTCAACGCCGCTGTCTCGGGCCTTGGCATCGCATACCTGCCCAGCTTTCTATACGCCGACGCGATGGAAAAGGGTCTGGTCGAAGACGCCATCCCTGATCTGCCGCTCGAAACCCAAGGCATCTATGCGGTCTACCCGCCCGGCCGTTTCACACAGCCCAAGGTCCGCGCATTTATTGATTTTCTGGTCCACGCCTTTGCCGACAAAGGCCCAACAGACTGGTAACCCCGAACACCACATCCCCTCGGTGCACTTGATCTGATTCAATCAGATCGCCCCCGTTATCTGAAAAGGTAGCGGGGGGTTTTTCTTTGCGAAGCGTCAATCTTGCGACAGCAATATCACTTCGACCCTGCGATTGGCCTCGCGGCCCTGCGCGGTCAGATTGGACGCCACAGGGGAAAGATAGCCCATGCCCTGTGCTTCGATCTGGGCGGGCGGAATATCATAATTCTGGGTCAGTCTGTCGCGCACAGCGACCGCTCGGCTACGCGACAATGCAATGTTCGGCTCAAGTCCTCCGACGCTATCGGTATGACCCACCAATGCAATGCGCACTGTTGGCTGTTCTTTCAGAAACGCCGCAAGCCGCTCGAGTGCGGCATCCCCTGCCGACCCCAATGTCGCCGTGCCAGACCCGAAATCAAGGCCGGACA
Organism: Sulfitobacter sp.; assembly: GCA_026421135.1. GTDB lineage: Bacteria > Pseudomonadota > Alphaproteobacteria > Rhodobacterales > Rhodobacteraceae > Sulfitobacter. Next base: position 860 of record JAPKCR010000063.1, read on the forward strand.
AAACCGCATGTCCTTGGTTGACCAGCGCACCGGCCAGATCATTTTCAGCCGCTGCCAACAAAGGCGTTTGGTCGTCTGCGATCGGGGTTTCTGATTGGCCTGAAGATCCCGCCTGAATAATCTGGACATACGCTGATGTTGGCGCGGTGCTGGCAAGCACAGTCACGACCGATGTCGGGGCTGACAATGGGCCCTGAACAGCGGTGATGAACTGATAGGCCCGAATGTTGACGTACATATTCGGGCCGGGCAGCGTCTCGGTCGCAAAGCGAAAATCGAAGCCGCCACAAACTGGCGCGGTACAATCCAGCACAACCTCGTATCCTTCCGCCACAAGTTGCGACCGAAGCGGTCGCAATACCTGCAGCGGCGTCAGGCCCGCCGCCTCTAGTTTCCATGCCGACCGCGCGACGTCGCCCTCAATTGTAACCGTTTCAAGGGTTCCATTTTCAAACGGGTTGATTGGCGCTGAATAGCTGTCTGGTCCGGTGTTGCGCTCGACCGTCAGACGTGCGGCTTGCGGCAATGCCAACTCTAGCGCGCCGGCTTGGGACACCAACGCAAGCCAAACCAAGGCCGTGGCACGCACAATCATCTGAATTGCGCGTGGTAGGCTTCGTTCGGCTTCATGTTGGTGGCGCTGGCAACCCTGTTGGTCATGTTGAAAAACGCCGCAACCGATGCGATGTCAAAGATATCGCGGTCCGTGAATCCGACATCGCGCAGTACCTGACGGTCGGCTTCGGTCGTCTTGGCGCTTGCCACTGTCAGGTTTTCGGAGAATTCCAGCATCGCGGTTTGACGCGCATCCAGATCAGCAACCCGCCAGTTCATCACCATCTGCTCGCCCAAGATCGGATTGCCCGACAATTGCCGTACTGCAGCCCCATGTGCTGTCAGGCAATAGTAACATTTGTTCACTGATGACACGACGACCGCGATCATTTCGCGTTCTAGCTTGGACAGGTTTGACGCCCCCAGCATCAGATCGTTGTACATCGCGGTAAAGCTATTTAGCTTTTCGATATCGAACGCGTAAGTCTGCAATACATTGGGGATCATCCCCAGCTTTTCCTGACAGACGTCAAAATATTTCTGTGTCGCTTCGGGCAGCGGATCGACCATTGGTAGATCAAGGGCGGTCGGGGCATCGGTGGCCATCGGATGGATCCTTTATTCAGGGGATTGACGGTAATGATAGTCGCCCACATGCGCAAAGCCTAGCCCCTGATAAAGCCGGTTCGCCGGCGCATTGGCCTTTGTACAAAGAACCGCCATATGCGTCGCCCCTTGGGCCTGCGCCCACATTGCCGCGCGGCGCATCATCCATTTTCCGACGCCCATGCTGCGCTGGTGCTCAAGCACTTCGACTGCGTGTACCATGCACACCCCGTCGTGGATCGCGGCAAAGGCGACGCCGCCGGGCTTTTCCTTCCAACGCGACAATATCGCAGTCTTTTGCGCGGCGCGGCGCATCACGTTGATGCGGGCCGGACCGATGCCACCCTTGGCCCAAATCTCAAGCATGATGGCCAGAGGTTCCCAAATCTCGAATGCGGTCACGGGCGGAATGGGCACGTCGGTCAGCTTTTCCACGGGCAACAGGTACATATTGACCGGATCAATGATAGTATAGCCCCGTGCCGCCAACTCCGCGTCAAGCGCTTCGTCGCCATGTCGGATCATGAAAATCGGCGTCTGACCTAGGGCGCGCATAGCGGTCTCAGCAACCCCGACATCCGCATCGGGCAACTCGCGGGTCGCAGCAGATGCACGTTTTCCACCGCCTTGCCCGTCGCGCAATGTCCACCCGTTTTCTGTCCAGCGCCGCGCTGCAGGCCACGTTTGGTCAACAACTTCGTAAAGCTGCGAGATATCCGGCGTCATGGAAAGGCTGCCTGCAAGGTCCGCATGGCGGCGTCGATCTCTTCCTGATTGTTGCCTCGGACAACGATATGCGCACCATATTTCCCATCCTTCTGGAACGGATATGATCCAATAGATAGGTTCGGGTTTTCCTTGGCTACTTGGCCTAATGGTCCCGCGATGTCGCCTTCTCCGCGATCAATTCGCATGGTCGCGCTGATCAACGGCGCACCACCCGTGAGTGTGGGCAGAACCGTGGCGACCATCGCCTCGAATACCGCTGGCACACCCGCCATCACATGCACGTTTTCAAGTTTAAAACCGGGTGCTGCAGAAACCGGATTGTCGATCAAAGTCGCATCATCAGGAATACGTGCCATGCGTAAACGTGCCTCGTTTAGCTCCGTCCCTGATTTGGCGTAATGGGTTGCCAGAATCTCGCGGGCGTCGTCGCGCACATCGATATGTTTATCAAAGGCAGTCGCAATACAGTCAGCCGTGATGTCATCATGGGTCGGCCCGATGCCGCCACTGGTAAATACATTGTCATAGATTTTTGACATCGCTTGTACGGCAGCAATAATAGTGCCGTGCTCATCCCCGATCACTCGTACCTCTTTCAGGTCTATGCCGACGCTGGTTAATTGCCCTGCCAGGTGGTGCATGTTGCTATCGCGTGTGCGCCCGGACAGGATTTCATCGCCGATAACAATCATTGCTGCAGTGGGGTTTGGCATTGGCCTGTCTCCTTGAGGGGGCTGTGATTGAGGTATAGGTCACACCCTATGCGCTTTCAAACTGAACTTGTCCCCGCCCGCCTGATCCGACGCTACAAAAGGTTTCTGGCCGATTGCGTGCTGGACGATGGCCGAGAGGTCACGGCCCATTGTGCAAACCCCGGATCAATGATGGGGCTGGCGGAGCCAGGCATGCGGATCTGGCTGGAGCCCAATGACGATCCCAAACGCAAGCTGGGCTATGGCTGGCGGTTGGTTGATCACGAAAATGGTCACTTCACGGGCGTTGATACCGCGCTGCCGAACCGCGCGGTCAAGGCCGCCCTGATCGCTGGGCAGGTGCCTGCGCTGTCAGATTACAGGACCGTCAGGCCAGAAGTGAAATATGGTGAAAATTCGCGGATCGATTTCCTTTTGACGCAAGCTGGCCTGCCCGACGCCTATGTCGAGGTGAAATCCGCGACCCTTTCACGCAAACCCGGGTTGGTTGAATTTCCCGATAGCGTCACAGCACGCGGGACGAAACATCTGGGCGAATTGGCACATATGGCGCGACTGGGGCACCGTGCCGTTCTGCTGTATCTGGTGCAGCGAACAGATTGCACCGCATTCGCTGTGGCAGCCGATATTGACCCCAATTATGCAGCCGCTTTCGCAAATGCCCGGGCCGTTGGACTGGAAACATTGATCATCAGCACCCAAATCACCCCTGAACAGGTTACTTTAGGCACTGAGTTACCCCTAAAGGGTTGACCTGCACTGGCCCTTGGACCATCCCAAGTGAAACCATTTAGACCTACGGAGATACCGGTGATGAATGAACACCGAGGACGCCAGACAAAAGACGGCATTCGCATTTACGACCCATCGGACTTTGCAGGTATGCATGCTGCCGGAAAACTTGCCGCGCAGATCCTCGATGAGGTCGCCGCGCATGTTTTCGTTGGTCAAACCACAGGGGTCATCGACGGCCTGATCACCCAGATGGTCGAGGACGCAGGTGCCAAATCGGCCACGATCGGGTACAAGGGTTATCAGCACGCAAGCTGTATTTCGATCAACCACGTCGTATGCCACGGCATCCCCAGTGACAAAAAGCTGAAGGATGGCGACATCCTGAACATCGACGTTACGGTAATTGTCGACGGTTGGTTTGGCGATACGTCACGTATGTATGTCGCTGGCAAACTGGCCCGGAAGGCCGAGCGTTTGATCGAAGTTACCCATGATGCATTGATGCGCGGCATCGAAGTGGTCAAACCCGGCAACACGTTCGGCGACATTGGCCACGCCATCCAAAGCTTTGTAGAAAGCCATCGGATGAGCGTCGTTACCGATTTCTGCGGGCACGGTTTGGGCCGCGTTTTCCATGCACCGCCGAATGTTTTGCACTATGGCCGCCCTGGCACCGGGGCCATCTTGGAACCGGGAATGTTCTTTACGATTGAGCCGATGGTGAATCTGGGCCGTGCTGAAACCAAAGTGTTGGCAGATGATTGGACGGCGGTGACCCGCGACAAATCACTATCCGCGCAATTTGAACATTCCATCGGCGTGACAGAATCGGGTTACGAGATTTTTACCCTGTCACCCGCCGGAAAATTCCACCCGACCTATTCCCAAGACTAAGCCTTGCGCTTGGCCATCTTCAGTTCGATCACGGCCCACAACACGCTGCCTGCATAGGCAAAGCAGCAGACCACAAGCGTGGCCCATGGGAAGCTGACCAGACAGGCGATAAAGCCGGTAAAGAAGATCAAAAAATAGGTGACATTGCTGCGCGAGAAGCTGACGGATTTAAACGACCAGGTTGGGATACGGCTGACCATGACCCAGCCGACCAACACAATATACAGACACGCCAACAAATCCGGCATCGCGGCCCCCGGGCCGAATGCATAGGGCAGATAGATCGGCAGCATCACCAACATCGCGCCTGCAGGTGACGGCACACCGGTGAAATATCCACCGTCATCCAATGGGGTTTTGGTGCGCGAATCCACGTTGAACCGTGCCAACCGCATGACGCAGCAGATCGCAAATACCAGCACCGCCAACCAGCCTGCGCGATAGAAATCCTGCAACCCCCAGAAATAAACCACCAATGGCGGTGCCACGCCAAAGTTGACAAAATCCGCGAGGCTGTCCAGCTCGGCACCGATTTTGCTGTCGCTGCCCAGATAGCGCGCAGCACGCCCGTCCATGCCATCCAGAATACAGGCCAACGTGATCAGAAACACCGCCAGCGTGAATTTTCCCTCGGCCGCGAAACGGATCGCTGAAATCCCCGCGCAGATCGCGGCAACGGTCAGCATGTTTGGCAACAGCTGCAGCAGCGAAAATTCGGCTTTTGCCTTGTCGGTGGGCGCGGGAGATTGTTCAGTCATTTACGACAGCTCTGCCAATACGGTCTCGCCAGCCACCATGGTCTGGCCAATGCTTACCCTGGGTTCGACACCTTCGGGCAGATAGACATCTACACGCGACCCGAAACGGATCAAGCCGAAACGTTGACCAGCCTGCGTGTGTGCGCCAGGGTTTGTAAAGCAAACGATACGGCGCGCCACAAGGCCCGCAATCTGCACAACAGCAATGTCGCGGCCATCGGCCATCTTTATCCGCAGGCTGTTGCGTTCGTTATCTTTGCTTGCCTTATCCAGCGACGCATTAAAGAACTTACCGGCGCGATAGGCGATTTCAGTAATCTCACCAGCTACGGGCGCGCGGTTCACGTGGCAGTTAAAGACGTTCATAAAGACGCTGACACGGGTCAAAGGCGTATCGGCCATCCCCAACTCGGCCGGAGGAACGGCAGGTTCGATCAGTGAAATGATACCATCGGCGGGGCTGATGACCAGATTGTCGCCCTTTGGGGTGACACGTTCAGGATCGCGGAAAAAGTAATAGCACCAAACGGTTGCCCCGACGCCCATCCAACCCAGTAAATCGGCTAGTAGGAACAGGACCAACGTAATCGCAGCAAAGATCGCCACAAACTTGCGCCCCTCGGGATGCATTGGCTTGATAAAGGTGCTGGTCATGCTCAGGCTCATTGGGGCGTCTTTCCGTTGGAATAATTGACTAGCTCATAGGCGTAAGCGGGGTAAATGCAAAGCCTCAACAGTTTTTCGGTTATGTCACTTTTAAAAGAGTGATCCATGTGTCGCCATATTTTCTTTTGTCGATCCGCGTAAATCCGTCGGGCGGGTCCATCGCTGCGTTCTCTTCCCAAACGATCATCGCATCTTTGGAAAGCCAGCCACCAGCCAGCGCCTTAGTCAGCGCTACCTGCCCCATTCCTTTTCCATAGGGCGGATCGACAAAGACCAGATCAAAGGGCGCTGCAATCCAATCGCTAAGCGTGGTGGCATCAGACCGTATCAACGTCGTGTCATCCTCTGCCCGCAGTTTCTTGATGTTCTCGGTAATCAGCCTTTGCGCAACGCGCCCGTTTTCAACAAAGACCACTTGCCGCGCGCCGCGCGACAGGGCCTCAAGCCCCAATGCGCCGGTGCCCGCAAACAGGTCCAAAACCCGCGCACCGTTTATGACGTTGTGCGACGCCAGCATTGAAAATAGGCTTTCGCGCACTCGGTCGGATGTAGGGCGCAAATGCGCATCGGCATCACCTTTTCCAACCTCGGCTAAATGTGTGCCACGTGATTTTCCCGCGATAATCCTCATGCCTTTAACAGGGCTTTCAAGTCAGTATCGGGGCTCTCAATCAGTTCGGGCGCGGGGGATTTTCCAGCCTCGATCAATCGCCGGCCGATCATGAACCCGCGCGGATCATTCATGGCGTCGACGGCCAACAATTCAGCCCCTTTGTAATACCAGAAAGCGATAGAATCTTCGTCCGTCCGGCGGGTGATCACACGGTCATATCCGGTATTCAGCCCTGCAATCTGCAATTTCACATCATACTGGTCTGACCAGAACCACGGCTTTGCAACATATGACTTATCCGCGCCCATGATGTTTTCTGCGACACATTCGGCCTGATCAATAGCATTGGGTACCGATTCCAACCGGATGCGCGTATCGCGATAGGGGAATGACGTGCAGTCGCCAGCCGCCCAGACATGTGGCGCTGAGGTACGGCCGTGGCTGTCTGTCTTGATGCCATTTTCGATCTCGATCCCCGCTGCTTGGGCAAGGTCAATACCGGGGGCGATGCCCACGCCGACAATCACGAAATCAACGGGCAGTTCAGAACCGTCCGACAGCTGCGCTGCGGTAACATGGGTGTCGCCGATCAGACGTTCAAGCCCGATCCCTTCGCGGATGTCCACTCCATGGGACCGATGAAGGTCACGGAAAAAATCCGATGTTTGCGGGGCCGCGACACGCTGCAGGATACGATCGCACATTTCAACCAACGTGACGTTCAGCCCCAGCTTGGCTGCGACCGACGCCGCCTCGAGCCCGATGTAGCCACCGCCGACGATTAACACGCGGGCATCTTTGGTGAACCGGGGTGCCATTGCATCCACATCGGCAAGGTCACGCACGACATGAACGCCGTTTAAGGCACCGCCAATGCTGGCGGGCAAGCGGCGCGGAACCGATCCGGTGGTCAGAACCAGATCATCATAGGCCATATCACCGCCGTTCACCCGAATAGTCTGGCTGGCAGTGTCGATGCTGTCGACGTTGGTGCCAAGCATCAGATCAATATTGTATTCGCTGTAAAAGCTTTCGGGCCGCAGAAACAAGCGCTCAAGCGTCATGTCGCCCAATAGATAGGCCTTTGACAGCGGCGGGCGTTGATAAGGAGGGACATTCTCGGACCCGATCAAGGTCACCTTGCCGTCAAAGCCGGAATTGCGCAGCTTGGCCACACAGGATGACCCGGCTTGCCCTGCGCCGATCACAACAACATGTCCCATCCTATGCCCCCAACTAAAAAAACCGGTTTCCTGCCCGCGCCCAAAGCCTATATCTAAGCAAGAGACAAACGCAATGACATGGAAGGTCACGCATATGACGATTTCTGAAGGTGATACGCTGCCGGATGCCACACTGATGCAAATGGGTGCCGACGGCCCCTCGCCTGTCCAAATGGCCGACAAATTGAAAGGCCGCAAGGTCGTAGTATTCGCGGTTCCCGGAGCTTTCACGCCCACCTGCCATTCCGCGCACGTGCCCAGCTTTATCAGGACCAAAGACCAGTTTGCAGCCAAGGGCGTAGACGAAAT
>JAPKCR010000648.1 GCA_026421135.1 Sulfitobacter sp.
TTTCCAAAAAGACTAAAGTGTTGCGTTGACCCTTTGAAACCGCAGGACAAAGCCGACCCTCGTCGATTTGCTACGAATGGCTGCTCTCCCCGTGCTGCAAGTGCAGCGAAAAACAGCAAGAAGGAAGCTGACTATCGCCAAGGCTGCAAGACGATTGGAGAGATTCTGTTAAAGCGGACCTTTGACATGCGCTTCTCCCGTGTGTTTCATTCATAGATTATCGCTTGCGAAGTGTTCATGTAGAGATCTGGATCGCGCCCTGTTTAAGTGGGCAGTGATCGTCTATGCAATCCCCTAAACGTTGTAATATCTATGGCGCTCGATGGCCATTCAGGACCTCATGCTTAACTTTTTTATCGTCGTTGTCTGCTTGTGTGTGGCTGGGCTTCTATTTTATCCAAGACTGGCACAGGCAACGCTATGGCGTGCGACGATCACGCCGCTGGCGTCAATCATAGGCAGCGGTTTTCTGGTGCTTGGGCCGATCCTGAATGCATCGTTTGGCCAATATGCGCCCTTGGTTATGATGATCTTGTGTGTTGGCGCCTATCTTTTCGGCTCCGCGATCCGGTTCAACATTGCGCGACTGGCGAAACTTGGCGGGATGCGAAGTGCGACTGAGGCCAGGTTGGAAACGCTTGCGTCATGGGCGTTAGCCTTTGCCTACATCATTTCAGTTGCCTACTACCTGAACCTATTGGGCGCCTTTGCTGTCAGCATGACCGCCTTCAGTGATCCCATCTACGCCAAACTTGTAACAAGTGGGGTCTTTCTGTTGGTCCTGATTGTGGGTTGGACGAAGGGGTTTCGCGCGCTCGAACGGATGGAACAAGTCACGGTTGGCATAAAGCTTTCAATCATTGCAGGATTGCTGTTCGGCCTCGTTTGGTATTTCGCCCAAAAGGTAAATCTAGGCGAGTTGGTGGTCAATCCGGCAACAGTTGGCGGATGGCAGGCAATTGCGCTTGTTGCTGGACTGTTGGTAACTGTGCAGGGGTTCGAAACCTCCCGCTATCTCGATGAAGAGTACAATGGTGCGATCCGCATAAAGTCGATGAAGCTGGCGCAGTGGCTATCAAGCGGGATCTACATGGCCTACATTTTGCTGCTCAGCTACGTGTTCGCTGCGGGATCGATGAAGCTGGATGAAACCGCGATCATCGACCTTATGGGATTGGTCGCGCCTGTCTTGCCGCTCCTGTTGGTTGCCGCCGCAATCAGTGCCCAGTTCAGCGCTGCGGTGGCAGACACGGGCGGCGCTGGCGGTTTGATCGCCGAACTGACCCGAGGGCGCATGTCGGCGCGAACGGGGTACGGCGTTTTAGTTGCAGTCGGGCTGGTCCTCACATGGCAGTTGAGCGTGTTCGAGATCATCAGCTTCGCATCGCGCGCCTTTGCCATTTATTACGGCCTGCAAGCGTTGATCGCCGCAAAAGGCGCTTGGTCGCAAAGCGGTGGGGGTCGCAAGGCCGCTTTCTTTGTCATTCTGGGGGGGATTGGCTTTACAATCGCCGGGTTCGGGACTGCCGTGGATTAGCGCAGTCCTTAGTTGCTTTCGTCCGATACAACGCTTCCGTCTTCCAGTTTTATGATCCTGTCGGCCAATTCAAGGATACGCGGATCGTGCGTGACCATCACCGTGGTTGTGCCGCGCACTTGGCCTAAAGTTTTCAGCATTTCGACAACGGTATGACCAGATTCTTTGTCGAGCGCGGCAGTGGGTTCATCGGCGAGGACAATCTGTGGGTTTGCGACCAGCGCGCGCGCCACGGCAACCCGTTGCTTTTGCCCGCCAGACAGATTGCCCGGCAAGTAGTCGCGCCGGTCCGCAAGGCCCAGCAGGTCGAGCATATGGTGGCTGGCGGCCCGTTGAAGGCTGGCATTGCCTTTGCCATGCACCTCAAGACCCATGCGGACGTTCTGCGTTGCGGTCAGGCTTTCGTGCAGATTGTGGGCTTGGAATATGAAACCAAGACGGCGGCGCAGGGCGACCAGTTCCCCCTCGGTGGCGCCATTCAATTCGCGATCTAGCAGGTACACGCTGCCGTCTTGAATATCACGCAATGCGCCGATCAGCGTCAGCAATGTCGTTTTACCCGATCCCGAAGGCCCCATAAGAATGGTCAGACTGCCGCGTTTGACTGTAACGTTGATGTCGAAAATCGCCTGTTTGCGGGCCTCGCCGGTGCCAAAGAAGTGGTTCAGGCCGCTGACAACGATCGGTGCGCCCGACATCAAAATAGATCCGCTGGATCAGCGTTGGCCAAGCGCCGGGTCGCAATGGCGCCTGAAATAGTGCAGGCGGTCAACGTGCCGAGGAACACGAGGA
>JAPKCR010000649.1 GCA_026421135.1 Sulfitobacter sp.
CATCAAATCCAGCGCCTTTTCTGCCGCGCCGATTGACCGCATGCAGTGGTGGATACGGCCAGGTCCAAGACGCACTTGAGAGATTTCAAAGCCTTTGCCTTCGCCCCAAAGCATGTTCGCTTCTGGTACCCGAACATTGGTGAATTTGATGTGCATGTGACCGTGTGGCGCGTCATCGTGGCCGAAAACATGCATTGGGCCGATGATCTCGACGCCGGGGGTGTCGATGGGCACAAGGATTTGCGACTGCTGGCGGAAAGGCTCTGCATTGGGCGATGTTTTCACCATTGTAATCATAATTTTACAACGTGGATCACCGGCACCAGAGATATAGTACTTCTCGCCGTTGATAACCCATTCACCGTTTTCCAACACCGCAGAGGTCGAAATGTTTTTCGCATCCGAGGACGCCATATCGGGTTCGGTCATCGCAAAGGCCGACCGGATTTCACCCGCCAACAGCGGCTTGAGCCATGTGTCTTTTTGCTCCTGCGTGCCGATACGCTCCAACACTTCCATGTTGCCGGTATCCGGCGCGGAACAGTTCAGTGATTCAGATGCCAACGGGCTTTTGCCAAGCTCGGCCGCGATATAGGCGTAGTCGAGGTTCGACAAACCTTCGCCCGTTTCGGCATTCGGCAAAAAGAAGTTCCACAAGCCGTTTTCGCGGGCTTTCTTCTTGGCGGTTTCGAGCAGTTCCAGCTGACCCGGCGCGTGCGACCAACGGTCCGCGCGGCCTTCACCAAGGCGGAAGTATTCATCTGTAATCGGATCGACGTTTTCGCGGATATGTTTGATCACGGCGGCCAAAAGCGGCTTGGCCTTTTCAGACATTTCCAGATTGTTCATTCCGGCCATTGCTTCGTTATGTGACATTCGGTGCCTCCCGGCTGTAAATTTCGGTAATTATTTGTTGACCCAATTGGGTTTGCGTTTTTCGACAAAGGCGTTGACGCCCTCTTTGAAATCTTCGGTCTGTGCCAAATCGGTTTGAACGACGCGGCTATATTCAAGACTTTCGGGTAGGCCCTCGGCCACGTTCATGCTGTTCAGGATGCGCTTGGTCGCTTTGACCGACGACGGCGAAACGGAACATAACTGTTCGGCCAGTTCCATCGCACGTGGCATCAACTGATCGGCGGGCAACACTTCGTTACAGCAGCCCAGTCTCAACGCTTCGGCGGCATCAATTGTCCGGCCTGTCAGCATCAGTTCTTGTGCGGCGAGGCGCCCGATATAACGCGACAGACGTTGCACACCCGAAGCAGAGGCAAAGAACCCCACCTTGACTTCGGGTAGCGCGAATTTCGCATGTTCAGACGCGAGAATGATGTCGCAAGACAGCGCCGTTTCGAATCCGCCGCCCATGGCAAAGCCATTCACGGCTGCGATAATCGGCTTTTCCAGATCAAAGCGCGAGGACAGCCCAGCAAATCCGGTCGAGGCCAGCGTTTTTTTCGACCCGCCCGATGCAGTCGCCTTGAGGTCGTTTCCGGCGGTAAATGCTTTGTCCCCTGCACCGGTCAGAACCGCAACCCACAGGTCTTGATCGGCGGCGAAGGCATCCCAGCAATCGCTCATCTCCTGATGCATTTCGGCGTGCACGGCGTTGTAAACTTCGGGCCGGTTCATGGTGACGATCAGGATATGACCCTTTTTTTCGGTTTTGATAAATTCGTAGCTCATACCTTTAGTCCTCCGGTATCAATCTCGGTAAATTTGCCGCCGCTCGACGCCAGATCGCGCAGCAGTTGCGCAGGGGCAAAGGCCGGGTCTTCTGCGCCCAAGCGCTCCATTACGTCCAGCACGGCTTGCGCGCCGACCATATCGCCATAGAACATCGGGCCGCCCTTGTCGGCGGGCCAGCCATAGCCGTTCAGCCAGACCACATCGATGTCTGACGGGCGCTGCGCCTTGTTTTCCTCGAGGATTTTTACTGCCTCGTTGATCATGGGATAGATGCAGATTTCGATGATCTCGTCTGCGGACATCGACGTTGATTCCGCACCGATGATGTCTTTGATCACCCCTGCGACCACATCTGACGGGATCGGACGGCGGGCTTCGTCATAGTCATAGAAACCGGCCTTGGTTTTCTGGCCGCGACGGTCCAATTCGCACAGTGCATCACGGATGGGGTTTTCGGTCTTGGCCCCTTTGGACCACCCGATATCCAGACCGGCAAGGTCGGACATCTGGAACGGGCCCATCTTGAACCCAAACGCATTCAACGCCGCGTCAACGTCCCAAGGCATCAGACCCTTTGCCAAGAGCTTGTTCGCCTGAATTTGGCGCGCGAAAAGGATGCGGTTTCCAACGAAACCCGGGC
>JAPKCR010000650.1 GCA_026421135.1 Sulfitobacter sp.
GCGAACCTTTCAGATCACCGCAACTTATGCTTCAATGACCGTGGTTGAGAACGTGCAAATGGCATTGATGTCGCATCATCGGCGGCTGTATTCACTGTCGACCTTTGCCCACAAACTGTACCGGAACGAGGCGCTGGCCCTATTGGATACTGTGGGTATGGTTGATCAAGCGGAACGTCACTGCGCCGTACTGGCTTACGGCGACCTAAAACGGCTGGAATTGGCTGTGGCGCTGGCCCATGATCCGATCCTGTTGCTGATGGACGAACCCACTGCCGGGATGGCTCCGCGTGAACGTATCGCGTTGATGCAGTTGACAGCTGATATTCTGGACGCCAAAGGCATCAGCGTCTTGTTTACCGAACATGACATGGATGTGGTGTTCGCCCACGCGCACCGGATCATGGTGTTGAACCGTGGCCAGCTTATCGCCAACGGCACAGTGGAAGAAATCCGCAACAACCCGCAGGTCCAAGAGGTATATCTTGGCGGCGGAACCCTCTTCAAAGCGCAGGAGGACGCCCATGCTTGAAGTCAAAAACGTCAACTCATTCTATGGTAAAGCACATGTTTTGAATGATCTGAATTTCAGTGTGGACGCAGGCACGGTGGTCGCGCTTTTGGGGCGCAACGGGGCGGGCAAAACCACGACCATGAAATCTATCATGCAACTGGTCCGACCCCGCAGCGGGACGGTCACCTATAATGGTCAGAACATCACAGGCTGGCCCAGCCATAGGGTCGCCCGCAATGGGTTGGGCTATGTCCCCGAGGAAAGGCGCATCTTTACGCAGCTTACCGTTTTGGAGAACCTTGAGGTCGGCCGCCAACCCCCACGCGAGGGCTGCACGACATGGACCGACGATATGGTTTTTGACCTGTTTCCCAACCTTGCTGAGCGCCGCAATAATCGGGGCAAAGCGCTATCGGGTGGCGAACAACAAATGCTGACAATCGCGCGCACGTTGATGGGAAACCCGGCGTTCATTCTGCTTGATGAACCGTCAGAAGGCATCGCGCCGGTCATCGTTGAGCAGATGGCCCGCGTTATTCTTCAACTAAAAAGCGAGGGCCTGACCGTGTTATTATCCGAACAAAACCTGCATTTTGCCCAAGCAGTGGCAGATGGCGTGGTGATCATTGAGCACGGCACGCAAAAATATGTGGGCAGCCTGACAGACCTTCAGGCGCACCCCGAAATCCGCGATCAATACCTGTCGGTTTAGGTTTAAAGTCGGGTTCTTAAGCCCGCATGTGGCCCACAGCTTTGAATTGGAAGGCGTCCACAATCCGACCAGCAAGAACCTAGGCAATTAAATCCAAACAGGTACTTCTGAAACTTGGCGCGATTCCTAAGCTGAGGTCGATGTTGCTTCGGTCGTGCTAAGGATGCTTCTACTATTAATCACACTTTAACCTTGGACCACCTGTCAGAAACACCAAGGGGTATATCAAGATTGCATATGTTAAGTAGGATTTGCCGCGCCTGAGGATCTCAGCTTTGGGGAGGTTTCAACGCCAAATCAAACCTATTCATATCCGCCGTATCCATAGCCCGACCCTTGGTGACGGCACTTGTTTAAGATCACCCCCAGCATCTGGGTTTGCCCTGACAGTTCACGCTCGCATTGGTCGATCTGTTCCGAGGTTGTGAGTTCGGCAGCGGCAATAACTAGCACGCAATCTACATGTTTTGCGATGGCCATCATATCATGGCTTAATAGCATTGGAGGCGTGTCAAATAACATGATGTCGGGTGCATAGGTCGCCTCAAGCTCGCTCAGGGCAAGCGGCAGGAAACGGCTCGCCAAAATTCTGGCGACATCTGTGGCGGGTTTGCAGTTCGCCGCGATGGCTAGGTTCTCACCCACGCGCAAAGCAGTAGAGTTGAAAGGGCGTTCGCCGCGCAGGAAATGGGCAAGGTCAACGGATGGAGCCGCGCCAAGCATGTTCGCCACTGACGGTCGATGCATGTCCATTTCCAGCAGTATGGTTCGACAATCCGGCTGTCGTTGCAGGCTGAGCGCAAGGTTTAAGGCTACAGTGCTTTTACCGCATTCCGCAGTGGGGGAGGTAATCGCCACACGCCGCCATCCCTTGTCGCGCATGTACTGAACCAGCCGTGTACGCAGCATATCGTATGGCATAGCGTTCACGCCTGATTTATGCCCAAAGATGCGATTTTCGGTAAGATGATTTTGGCCCAGTTCAACGGGCCGAAGTGCAGTCCAAGAATTTTGCAATGCTCGGGTTTGTTGCATTGACGTAATTGGCTTTAGGCGCTGATTTGACGATGGCATATGCATCTGATCGACGGTGTTAAG
>JAPKCR010000651.1 GCA_026421135.1 Sulfitobacter sp.
GTGTCGGAAATTCATATCCGGTGTTTTCTGATCCGGCGTCTTGCACGGTCAAATCGTTGGAGATTGTCATGATTTCACACATCAGCCGAATGAGCGCTGTTGTATCGCGACTGTGGGTCTTGGATTGCACGGACTTGATATGACTTCTAATCGTCTCAACAGATCGTTCCAGTTCAACAGCGATTTCTGCAGGACGTTTTCCAGCCACCAACCGGTGGACAATGCTACATTCCGCTTGCGTAAGCGCAAAGTTGCGTTTTACGGCATCCTGAACAAAATCTGTCCAAACCAAATGATCAAACAAAACCACGACAACCCTGCTTTTGCGGAAATGTTTTAGATGAAAGATTGCAACCTGTTCATCATCAGAGTGCCTAACAAAAAGAGCGCGGTCTTTTTGGCGCGTCGCATCATCTGTTGTGATGTCTTGGATGGCGATGCGCAGCGCCTGAACATCCGAATTGCGAAGTGGCAGTTGTTCGATGGGTTTGCGCGCAATATCGCCTAATTTGGCAATGCAATTCTGTGAGACAGCTATGACCATTGCGTCTTGATTGACGGCAAAACACGATGCGTTGCTTTCGCATAGCTCTGCGATGTCGCGCTCTTCGTCTTCTTCGGACAGTTTGAAATCAAGACGTGTCGCCAGATCAAAATGATCGTCCAAGCTTTCGAGCGCCGAGAGCCGCGCAGGTATCGCTTCCGCTTCAAATTCGGTGCTGGTCAATCCCCAAATAGCTTCGTCCAAGCTTTGGAGCAGGGTTCCAAAGTCGTTTTTATCAAGTTGATGTGAATACACGGCCTGCAAGGCGGAAAGGGCAGGTTGGTCCTTTGAAGGGGGTTTCGTCATCTAGCCGCCTTAAAACAAGAGATTCGTTACCGTTAGTTTACAGTTATTTAGAGAGACCACCAATTTTGGTGATGTTTGAAAATTGGCCCGCACATACGATCGGTTTTGAGGCAGTCCAATTTTGTCTGTTTGCCACGGCTTGCTTAGCAATCCGACATGAAAGGGTTCGAACGAAATGAAATTTGAGAATAAGAACACAGGACGATTTGCACGTTGCATGACATTGGCGCTTTGTACGTTCAGCGTCATTCCGGGCACCGTTCAGGGGCAAACTGCAACGACCCAAGACGTTATGGTCGTTTTCGATATGTCGGGGTCCATGTGGGGACAGGTTGATGGTGTTGCCAAGGTTGAAATCGCACGCGATGCGTTTGGCGGTTTGATCGCGGACTGGGAGGCGAACAACACTCGCGCAGGCTTGATCGCCTATGGACATCGCCGCAAGGGTGATTGTTCGGACATCGAATTACTGGCGCAACCGGATGAAGGCGCCAATATAGCGTCGCTGGTCGCCAATCTTAAGCCACGCGGTAAGACGCCCTTGTCGGACGCCGTAAAGCAGGCCGCTGAAGTCTTGAAATTTACCGAAGAGGCCGCGACCGTGGTGTTGCTGTCTGATGGGGTTGAAACCTGTGAGGCTGATCCTTGTGCTGTCGGCGCTGAGCTTGAGGCGCTGGGTTTGAATTTTACTGCCCACGTGATTGGCTTTGATATCGCTGAAGGGGACAAAGCGCAGTTGCAATGTCTGGCCTCCGCGACAGGTGGTCAATATTTCGACGCTGCTGACGCAAGCGGCTTGAGCAAAGCCATGAAAGGCGTGGCCGTCGCGACAGCAGTTGAAGCGCCCGCAGAGCTACAAGGTCAGGATTTCCAAACTGTGACCTTGCGCGTTCGGATGGATTCCAGAGCGCTTGCTTTGCCTGAAGAGATCACGATTTATGGCAACGACCTTATCTTGGGCACGCTCACTGATACCACAGCGGTTATTCCCGGTCTCCTGATTGAGATGCCGTTTGGACCAATCACTTTACGCGTTGAAGGCCAAAGCATTGCTGGTGAAATGGTCGTGGATATCACAGATCAAACCAATGTTATTGACCTCGAAGTTACGGGCGCTGCCGCTGATTACGTCATCTGGCGTGAAGGCCAATTGCCCATATTGGAAGATGGCTACGAACACATCGTATTGTTGAAAAACACGACTGGCGTTGACCGCAGAACTACACACCGTTCCTTCGTATTTCCGTCCGGTAGCACAGATGAGGCAAAGCGTTTTCGTGCAGGTAATATTCCGCCCTATGCTGACATTTACGTAGAGGTCAGAATTCCGTCACCGGAAATCCCTGGTGACTATGACCTTGTTCCGACAGGCACTGATGGAACTGAATATGGGCGGATTCCCATAAGCTTTGCGTCTACAGTTGATCCAGTTTGGCAAGGCGTGCGTGAGGTCGCAGTGGACGAGGTATTC
>JAPKCR010000064.1 GCA_026421135.1 Sulfitobacter sp.
GCCGATCTGCCCGATATTTCACTGATCCTGTCCGACATCCAACTGGTGGGCGAAGCAACCGGCCTTGATCTGGCCCAACGGCTCGGGCCTGACGCGCCGCCGCTGGTGCTGATGACATCGCTACCCGTCGATGACGCATTGTTTCTAAAGGCGCAGACCCTTGCACCTGTCTTGCGAAAACCGTTTGATGTGGATGATTTGACGGCGCTTATCGCGCCCAATGGATTGGCCGCCCAATGACCCGCCCCCTAGTCACTATCCTGGACGATGAGCCTGAAATTCGCCGACTATTGGCCGATGTGCTGGAGGAAGCCGGCTTTGACACCCTAAGCTTTGGCCGCGCCCGCGCGTTTGAGGCAGCCTTGGCGACCCACACCCCCGATGTCTGCCTTGTCGATTTATCCCTGCCCGACACAGACGGGCTGACGCTGGTTCACCGCTTGGCGCTGGAACAGGGTGCCATCGTCATTATCATCTCCGGTCGCGCACAAGTGCAGGACCGCGTTACAGGGCTTGAGCTTGGGGCCGATGATTACATCATCAAACCGTTCGATCCCGCCGAGGTTGTCGCAAGAATTCGCGCCCGACTGCGTAGCGCCAAGTCCGCGACACAAACAGGCAATGTCGCTGTGTTCAACGGTTGGACAGCGCATTTCGACCGCTACACATTGGAAGACGATGCGGGGGCAGAAACCCCCTTCTCCCATGCCGAAGGCGAGGTGCTGCGCTTGTTTCTGGACGCGCCAAAACGTCTGATCAGCCGCGCGCAGATGCAAACCAGCTTGGGTGGCGTCGCATCAGAAAGCTTTGATCGCGCGATGGATGTTCGCATTTCCCGACTGCGCACCAAGCTGCGCGAAGATCCGAAAAACCCGCAACTGATCAAAACGATATATGGTGCCGGCTATATCTTTCTGGGGGACGTGACATGGACCTGACACCGTACCAACTTGGCCCAGGTGATCTGGCATTGGCTGACGTGCTGACCCTGATGCGCGATTGCTTTGCCTATATGGAAGGTCGGATCGACCCGCCCAGTTCTCTTGGGACAGTCACGCAATCGTCCCTGCAACAGACCGCATCCGAGGCCGAAATTTGGTGCATAGGCATCCCGCCTGTCGCCTGCATGATCCTGACGCCAAAGGGCAGCAGTCTATATCTGGGCAAGGTATGTGTCGCGCCAACGCATCAGCGCCTTGGCCTTGCGCGTCACTTGATCGACCACGCAAACGACCGTGCCCGACAGTTGCGCCTTGCAACGCTTGAACTTCGAACCCGTGTCGAACTGGTGGACAATCACGCGACGTTTAAGGCGCTTGGGTTCACCGAATATGCGCGCACGGCACATCCCGGTTATAAACATCCCACCAGCATCACAATGCGCAAACCGGTTTCTTAGCCGCCCAACATCGCGCGCATTGCCGGAACTGTTTCGTCGTTAAACCACCCGCCCTCTGGCGCATTGGCCCCTGCCGCGATGCCCGCCTTGATCTTGGTGATGACTTCCCCCCTGATCTGACGCTTGACCGAGGCAAATGTAGCCGGCGGAATCTGTCCCAACTTGGCAGCCTCAGCCAATGCCTCCTCCAGCAGACCCTCTTCCGGCACAATCCGGTCCACAATACCAGCGATCCGCGCGTCATCAGCTGACATCGGTTGCCCCGTCAGCATTAGCCGGCGCAGATCATTGGGTGACAAAGTTGCCCGCGCAATTTCCAGCGGACCCAATGGGAAATCCGCGCCGACGCGCACCTCGGCCAACCCAAACGTCGCCCGCGCCGCAGAAATCCGAAAGTCGCTTGCCAGCACATAGAATAAACCGCCCGCAATCGCCGCACCGTTAACAGCAACAACAGTCGGCTTGGCACATTCAAACAAGGCCAGAAAACCTTCGTTCAGTCCTTTGACTATTGCGTGCTGCGCGGCCAAATCAAACTCTTGCGCTTGCTTCAGATTCAATCCCGCCGAAAACACCTTGAATGGCGATGCAAGGACAATGGCGCGCACGTTATCATCTGCTTCAAGTGCCTTGATCGCTTGGCCAAACTGCATCAGCCCTTTGGCCGATAGCGCATTGACCGGTCCATTGTTTAGCGTCAGGCAAACAACGCCGCCCGCGTGTTCACTTTGAATTGGATCTGATGTTCCGGACATGTGCTTGGCCTCCTATTGACTGAACACAGCGTCTCATCCAATCGAGCCGCCGTCACCCGAAATATCGCATTTCTGTCGAATTTGCGTTGCGTTTCAGGTGCCATGAAAGCTAGATTCAATGCATGATTGAATGCCTCCTTTATCGCACCAGCCGCGCACAACGGCAGCTGTTCTACCGCGTTGAAATCGCGATGAACCTGTTCAGCGAAGTATCCGTACTGCGGGAATGGGGCACCGCGGGTGGACGCCCCAAAGCGGTGGTGCAGTGCTTTGGCAACCTGCGCGAAGCGTCCCGCGCGGCCGACACCCACCGCAATCGCGCAGAACGGCGCGGCTATCTACGCAACTGACGCCAAACGGTCGACTGCATGTGCCAAGACCTGCAAACCTGCGACCAGATCATCTTCGGCTGTGTCTTCCTCGAAGGTGTGACTTAGCCCGCCAATCGATGGCACAAATAGCATCGCCACAGGTAAGAGCCGCGCAACATTGGTCGCATCATGCAGCGCACCCGATGGCATCTTGCGCCACTTTCCGGGCGCGACCGCTTCTGCACCATCCTCCAGTGCGCGCCGCAAACGCGGGTCCATCGCCACAGGCTCAAGCCCCAGAAGCGGCCCGAAACTTAGCTCCATCCCCTGCGCCTGCGCCACCTCGTCGGCGGTTTCGCGGATGATCTGTTCCATACGTGTTAAACGATCTGTGTTCGCGTCCCGCCACTGCATGGAAAAAACCGCACGCCCCGGCACGATAGACGACGCATTCGGATGCAATGACAGATGCCCAATCGTCCAAACCGTCTGCGGCGTCACCACATTTCGTAATCGGTCGTTCAGCATCCTATTAAAAGCAGAAACTGCCTGAAACGCATCCCGCCGCAAATGCATCGGGGTTGTCCCGGCATGATTTTGCTGCCCGTCAAAGGTGATTTTCATATCCCGAATACCAACGATATCCGTTACGACTCCAATCTTTTCACCGCTGCTGTCCAGGCTTGGCCCTTGCTCGATGTGCATCTCGATAAAACCGGTGAACAGACTTGCGGGCACCTCCCTTGTGACCATATCAGCCATCGCCTGCCGCGCAGTGCCAAGCGCGATACCAGCGTGATCTTGCAGTTTATCTGCACGAGCCAAACTTTCATCACCAGACCAAACGGTACTGCCCGTCGTCACACCAAATCGCCCTTCCTCGTCCTGAAAGGATACTACAGAAACCGCTGGCCCACCGGCTTCTTTAGCGGCCCGGGCAACTTCCAACGCTGCAACGACACCCAAGGCACCATCCAGCCATCCCCCTTCAGGCTGGCTGTCTGAATGCGAGCCCAACAAGATTGACGGCCCTTCAGCCAAGCCAAACAGATTGCCCATCGCATCAACCTCGACCTTCAATCCAATCTCGGTCATTTGCCCCGCCAGCCAGCGCCGCGCCTCAATATCAGGCACGCTATAGGCTGGACGCACTACACCTTTGCCAACGCCCGCGGCCCCAAAACTGCGCAGCTTGTGCAAATCTGCCAGAAACCGCCCACCATTCACTTGCATCTGACCCTGACCTTTCCTTGGCTAAGAAAATCCTTGGGCGAATAAGACACGGCGTCCCTTCTTCCCAAAAAAGATCGAGAGTGCCCAACGGGCGCTCATCAGGGTCAACGGCTATTCTGCCGCGACAGCGTTTACAACCGCCTCTACCTTCACAGCCGAGAATTTGAACTCGGGGATTTTGCCGTACGGATCCACAGCGGGGTTCGTCAAAATGTTCGCAGCCGCTTCAACAAAGGCAAACGGCAGGAAAACCATATCCGGCGAAACTGCCCGATCCTCGCGCGCCATGATCTCGATCGACCCGCGCTTGGTGGACAGTCGAACATGCTCTCCGGCAGCCACGCCAAGCTTGCGCAAAGTTGATGGATGCAGCGAACAATTCGCCTCGGGTTCCAGCCCGTCCAACACAAGCGACCGGCGTGTCATCGAGCCCGTATGCCAATGTTCCAACTGCCGCCCGGTCGTCAGGATCATCGGATAATCCTCGTCCGGCACGTCATCAGGGGCAACAATGCTGGCCGGCGTAAACCGCGCGCGACCGTCTTGGCGCGGAAAACCGTCACCAAAAACAATCGCTTGTCCCGGATCTGTCGGGCTTGTCGAAGGATAGGTTACCGCACCTTCATTCTCAAGCCGGTCCCAGGTGATGTTGCTAAGCGATGACATGTTGAGCTTCATTTCAGCAAAGACTTCGCTCGGGTGAGTATAAGCCCAGTTCAACCCCAATCGCTTGGCCAACTCGACCTCGATCCACCAATCTTCTTTGGCCTCACCCGGCGGCACCACTGCAGCGCGTCCCATCTGAACCTGACGGTTGGTGTTCGTCACTGTGCCAGCCTTTTCAGCAAACGCCGATGCAGGCAAAATCACATCCGCGAAATTCGCTGTCTCGGTCAGGAAAATATCCTGCACCACCAAATGCTCCAACTTTGCCAGCGCATCGCGGGCATGTTCGACATCAGGGTCCGACATCGCGGGGTTTTCGCCCAAAACATAAAGGCTGCGAATATCGCCATCATAGATCGCATCCATGATCTCGATCACCGTCAGGCCCTTTTGACTGCTGAAATCGCCGCTTCCCCACACCTCGGTAAAGGCAGATCGGACACCATCATCAGACACCGGCTGATAGTCCGGTAAAAACATCGGGATCAGGCCGGCGTCAGATGCGCCTTGCACGTTGTTCTGCCCGCGCAACGGATGCAGGCCAGCGCCAGGTCGCCCAATTTGCCCTGTCATCAGCGCCAAACTGATCAGGCAGCGGGCATTATCCGTACCGTGAATGTGCTGCGACACGCCCATGCCCCAGAAAATCATTGCCGCATTGGCTCCGGCAAAGGTCCGCGCCACATCGCGAATTGTCTCGGCATCGATGCCGCAGATTTTGGCCATTTTTTCGGGGGTAAAGGTCTTGAGATGTGCCTTTTCGATCTCCCAGTTCTCGGTATAGGCTTCGATATATTGCTGATCGTACAGCTTTTCCTCGACGATCACGTGCATGATGGCGTTCAACATCGACACATCCGTACCGGGCCGGAATTGCAGCATATGCGACGAATGCCGCTTGAGCGCTTGGCCGCGTGGATCCATCACAATCAACTTGCCACCGCGCTTTGCAAATTGCTTGAAGAATGTCGCCGCGACAGGGTGGTTTTCTGTCGGGTTCGCCCCAATCACAATCGCCACGTCCGAATTTTCAATCTGATTAAACGTGGCCGTTACAGCCCCGGATCCGACGTTCTCCATCAGCGCCGCAACTGAAGATGCGTGGCACAGCCGCGTGCAGTGATCGACATTATTATGGCCAAAACCCTGACGGATGATCTTTTGGAACAGATACGCCTCTTCGTTGGTGCATTTTGCCGACCCAAAACCAGCGACGCCACGCCCACCGATCTTCTTCATACCATTGGCCGCAAAATCCAGCGCCTCGTCCCATGACGCCTCGCGGAAATGCGTCTGCCAATTACCGGGGTCGACATTCAGGCCTTTGGCCGGCGCATCGTCCCGCCGGATCAACGGTTTTGTCAGGCGGTGCGGATGGTGGATATAGTCGAACCCAAAGCGCCCTTTGACGCAAAGCCGTCCCTCGTTCGCAGGGCCGTTGATGCCGTCGACATATTTGATCTTGCCGTCTTTGACCTTGAGCGACACCTGACAGCCCACACCACAGAATGGGCAAATGCTATCAACTTCGCTGTCAAAATCCGCGCGATCGCCAACCTGATTGGCGTCCACGACAGTCGCCTCCATCAAGGCCCCCGTCGGACAGGCCTGCACGCATTCGCCACATGCCACACAAGACGACTCACCCATCGGATCGGCCATATCAAACGTTGGATAACTGTCACGCCCGCGCCCGGACATGCCAATTACATCGTTCACCTGAACCTCGCGACAGGCGCGAACACAAAGGTCGCATTGAATGCACGCATCCAGATTGACACGCATTGCCACATGGCTGTCATCAAGCAGTGGAATGCGCCCTTCTTCCAACTTGGGAAACCGGCTGACCTCAATGCCTTCCATCGCGGCCATATCCCACAAATGGCTCGACTTATCATGCGCGACATCTTGCGGGGGCTGATCTGTAACAAGCAGCTCCATCACCATCTTGCGTGCATTCTCGGCGCGCGCATTGTTGGTGGTCACAACCATCCCCTCGGCAGGTTCGCGCAAACATGACGCCGCCAAGACCCGCTCGCCCTCGATCTCGACCATACAAGCGCGACAGTTGCCATCGGGGCGATAGCCCGGCGCAGGGGTGTAACACAGATGTGGTATTTTCAGGCCGCGCCCGTTTGCGACTTCCCAAATGGTCATCCCGGCCTCGGCCTCAACCTTTTCGCCGTCTAGGGTGAATGAAATTGTCTCGGCCATGGGGGATCCTCCTGCAAAGCGTCACCTTACCATAAAGCGCAACGCCAATCTGCGGCAGTCACAATCCCGACACCCCACCCCGATTTTGCGCCACCGCTGTTCTCGATATGCGTCCGCCCGTTTCTCTGGCTAAAAAATATCCTCGCCAACGGCTCCTGCCCTTCCAACCCGTGCAGCGCTTGCCTATCAAAGACCCAACAGTAAAAGGCGCACTAATGTCCCACATCACCCTTATCCGCCACGGCCAGGCCAACTCAGCTGCCACAGACGAAGCCAGCTACGATATGCTCAGCCCCCTTGGCCACCAACAAGCGGCATGGCTGGGCGATCACCTGCGCCACTCGCAGACGCATCATACACGGCTGTATACTGGCACCCTGCGTCGCCACATTGAAACGGCAGACGGCATGGATACCGGACTGGAGGCGACACGCGACGCGCGGTTGAACGAACTTGAGTATTTCACCCTAGCGACACTGATGGAGCAGCAACACGGCGTTCCTTTTCCCGACGATCAACACGGGTTTAGCGCCCATTTGCCGTTAGTGTTCGAGACTTGGAAAAGCGATAAGCTTGATAATCCGCCCGAAAGTTACGCCTGTTTTGAAACCCGCATTCAGTCCGTCTTAGAAGAAATCGCGGCCGGTCAAGGACCAGCGCTTGTGGTGACGTCGGGCGGATTGATTTCAATGGCGATGGCGCAGGCCATGGGGCTAGGCGTCCCCGCCATGTCGCGCATAGCATTGGCCATCATGAACACATCGATGCACCGACTGTTTCCGATTGGAGGGCACTGGTCCCCAGTCCTGTTTAACGCGGTTCCCCACCTCGACACTCCCGAACGGCGCACCGCACAAACCCACATTTGAAAGGCAAGGTTATGCTAAAGCTCTATTATGCCCCCGGCACGATTTCGATAGCCGTTGCGATCACTCTAGAAGAAGCAGGCCTGCCCTACGATGCTGTGAAAGTTGATTTCAGATCAGCCGAACAAACATTGCCGGACTACCTAGCCATAAATGCCAAAGGCCGTGTTCCGGCGCTTGTCTTGCAAGACGGCACTGTTTTAACCGAAACCGGTGCGCTGCTTGAGTATATCGCCGCTCTGGCCCCCGCTGCAGAACTTATACCCGCCGACCCCACACAGGCAGCGCAAATGCGCAGTGCCATGTATTATCTGGCCTCGACCATGCATGTCGCACATGCCCACAAAATGCGTGGCAGCAGATGGGCAAAACAGCAATCCAGCTTTGAGGATATGGCCGCAATGGTACCCCAGACAGTGGCCGCCTGCGCAACACACGTGGAAACGCACCTCCTGCGTGGCACCAGCGTCTTGGGGCAGGACTTTAGCATCGCCGATCCCTATCTATTCGTAATTTGCAACTGGCTTGAAGGTGACGGGGTCAACGTCGGAGACTATCCAAAGATTCAGAAATTCATGACAGAGATGGAGACGCGCAAAAGCGTCAAAAACATCCGGGAAAAGGCCATGCTATGACACAAATTCATCTCTGGGTCCGTGCCGAACAGCGCGACAATGAAACACGCGTTGGCATAACACCGAACGGTGCCGCCACCCTGATTGACCAAGGTTTCAAAGTCACCGTTGAGGCATCAGACACACGTGTGATCCCAACCGATGCTTACGCTCAGGCAGGTTGCACGATCGCACCTCAGTTCAGTTGGCCTGACGCCCCGTCCGATGCCATCATCTTCGGGCTCAAGGAACTGCCCTCTGACAGCACGCCCCTGACACATCGCCACATTATGTTCGGTCACGCTTACAAAGGGCAATCTTCAGGCCGCACGCTTTTAGAACGTTTCAAGGCCGGTGGCGGCACTTTGTATGATCTGGAATACCTAACTGAAGACACGGGCCGCCGTGTAGCCGCGTTTGGCTATTGGGCTGGCTTTGCCGGTGCTGCCGTGGCCGTCAAATGCTGGGCTGCTCAAATGCGAGGCACAACAGCAGCACCCATCACACCTTCAGCAAATGCAACTGAACTTACCGCTCAACTGCTGTCCGAACTAGACCCGCTCGACAC
>JAPKCR010000652.1 GCA_026421135.1 Sulfitobacter sp.
CTTGTACATCGTGCTGTTCGCAGCGGTGTTGCTGCTTCTGCTGTGGATGAGCCAACGGGCGCTGAATTCCCCTTGGGGCCGGATGCTGCGTGCCATTCGCGATAACGAGGTCGCCGCCGAAGCCATGGGCAAGGATGTCACCGCGCGGCACCTGCAGGTGTTTATCCTTGGCTCTGCCATTTGCGGGATTGCGGGCGCTATGATGACCACCTTAGACAGCCAGTTAACGCCCGGTTCCTATCAGCCGTTGCGCTTTACCTTTTTGATCTGGGTGATGGTGATCGTCGGC
Organism: Sulfitobacter sp.; assembly: GCA_026421135.1. Taxonomy (GTDB): domain Bacteria; phylum Pseudomonadota; class Alphaproteobacteria; order Rhodobacterales; family Rhodobacteraceae; genus Sulfitobacter. Next base: position 290 of record JAPKCR010000652.1, read on the forward strand.
GGATCAGGCAACAACTTTGGGGCCGTTCTGGGTGGATTCCTGATGTGGTACCTATGGGTCATGGTCGAGCCGATGGGCCTGTGGCTGATGAACCTGATCACCTACAGCATGAACGACGGGTATTGGCTAAAGGATCACCTGAACGAGTCCGCGGCCCATATGCGGTTGATGACAATGGGCGCGGTGCTGTTGCTGGTTTTGCGGTTTAGCCCACGCGGATTGATCCCCGAGAAGTAGGTTCGCGGATCTAAACAAAGAAAAGGCCCCCTCCCCAAAAAAGGGAGGAGGCCAGCCTTCGGCGAGGATTCTTATCCATGTGGAATGAGGGCTCTAGCGCCCTTTGAACAGCCCACCCAGAATACCGCGGACGATGCGACGTCCGGTGGTGCCTTTAAGTTCCTTGATCACGACGCTGGCGATCGCACCACCAAAGCTGTCACCTTTTTTGGCAGCGGGTTTGGACGTTGAACGCTCGACACCTTTGCCTGCATATCGGCGCGCGGCGTTAAATTCGCGAAGCGCTGGCGTGGCCTCTTCTGCTTCCGCTTCATCCTCGGCCTTTGCAGCGGCTTTGGCAGCGTCGTCTGCACGCTTGGCCAGAATTTCAAAGGCGGATTCGCGATCGAGACGGGTGTCGTATTTTTTTGCCATTGCGCTTTGCGCCATCACGACCGCGCGTGTTGCGTCATCAATTGGCCCAAGCTGCGAGGATGGCGGTCGGATCAGCGTCCGCTCGACAACTCCCGGAACACCCTTTTTCATCAGCATCGATGTCACGGCCTCACCGACGCCGACCTCGCGGATGGCTTCTTCGGTCTCGAAACGCGGGTTTTCGCGATAGGTTTGCGCGGCCATCCGCAATTCCTTGCGGTCTTTCGCGGTAAAGGCACGCAAGGCGTGTTGGATGCGATTGCCCAGCTGGCCCAAGATGTCATCGGGTACGTCTGCCGGGTTTTGCGTGATGAAATAGACGCCCACCCCTTTGGAGCGGATCAGACGCGCGACCTGTTCGACCTTGTCCACCAAAGCTTTCGGCGCGTCGTCGAACAGCAGGTGGGCTTCGTCAAAGAAGAACACAAGCTTGGGTTTGTCCGGATCGCCGACCTCGGGAAGTTCCTCGAACAGTTCTGACAACAACCACAAAAGGAAAGTCGCATAAAGCTTGGGCGAGCTCATCAGCTTGTCAGCGGCGAGGATATTGATGAAACCGCGACCATCGCTGTCGGTGCGCATAAGGTCGGCCAGTTCCAGCGCCGGTTCGCCGAACAAATCGGCCGCCCCCTGATTTTCCAACACCAGCAAGCGCCGCTGGATGGTTCCGACCGATGCGGCGGAGACGTTGCCATAGCGCAAGGCAAGGGTAGATGCGTTTTCACCGACCCAAACCAGCAGGGCCTGAAGGTCCTTCAGATCCAGAAGGGGCATGCCGTCTTCGTCGGCCACGCGGAACGCGATGTTCAAAATGCCTTCTTGTGCTTCGCTTAGTCCCAACAATTGAGCCAGCAGCAAAGGGCCCATCTCGGACACGGTGGTGCGCACTGGGTGTCCCTGTTCGCCGAACATATCCCAGAACGCGACAGGGAATGACGCGTATGCGAAATCTTCAAAGCCGATCTTTTCAGCCCGTTCGGTAAAAGGCCCGTGCAGTTTATGAGTGTCCGAGCCGGCACTTGCGAGACCCGATAGATCCCCTTTTACGTCAGACAAGAACACCGGCACGCCTTGGGCCGAAAACCCTTCTGCCAGAATTTGCAGCGTTACGGTTTTACCCGTGCCCGTCGCCCCGGCAATAAGCCCGTGGCGGTTAGCATAGCCGATGTTGAGAAACTGCTGCGTGCCATAGTCCACGCCGCCCCCGCCAATAAAGATATCATTTGTCACGTATTCATCATCCTTTTGGGCCACGCCGCAGCGGGCAAAGTGCCGCGCAAGCATACAAACTTAACCTTTGGGCACCATAGTGAAATTGCCCCGGATCTACATGTCCTTTTGGTCCGTGGGCACTTCCTCCCTGTCAGACTGGCCGTG
>JAPKCR010000653.1 GCA_026421135.1 Sulfitobacter sp.
CGCCCATGCCGCTTCTTGGAAAACGTCGAATGGTTCGGCACTGAATCAGCGAGATCAAGGCGACAGAACCAGCGGTAAGCAAGGTTCAAATGAACCTCTTCTCACAACCGCCGTTCAGAGCGGATCCCAAGGCAATATCCAACCAAGAGCATGCGGATCAGGAGTTCTGGATCGATCGACGGGCGGCCGGTATGGCTGTAAAAATCTGAAAGATGAGCCCGAATGCTGCTCTGGTCCGCAAAGCGATCTATTGATCGCAGTAGGTGATCTCGCGGGACATGTTCCTCAAGCGAGAACCCATAAGACAACGCCGGTTGAGCTTCCTGCTTCGGTCCCATCATCGCCAATTCCTCCCGACCCGTAAAGAAAGTGAAACAGCGACTGAGCCGCAAATCAAGAAGAGTTTTCAACAAAATAAGACCAGATTTCGCTACGCTTCAGTTCAGACTAAGATCCGCTTCTACAGTCAACGACGTGCCAAACCCAAAGCCAATTTCTGACGTGTGTTTATTGTCCACCCGATGGCAACGCAACGTCATGGTTAGCCATCAGAAACGCTCGGCCCTGAGGACAAGCGTTTCGCTGACCGAGATGACGCCGATATGACGCTCAACCACTGCAAAGGCGGCTTCCAAAAGCGCATCCAATCGCTCTGGCTTGATTAGGCAAACAACCATCACCATTCCGGCACGGCCAACCTGACCCTCACGTGTCCAAGGCCCGGATCGGCCCGAGCCTCCGCGCACGGGCACGACAGTATAGCCAGTAACGTTCGCTTTTGTCAGAGCATCGGTAAGTCGTCCTTCGAGTGGTTTTTCAATCACGATTTCGACGCGTTTAGCGGGGGTCATCTGCATGTCAGCCTCCGGTGAGTTGGGTGGCAACGGCCACATAAAGAGGAATGCCTAAGGTAAGATTGAACGGAAACGTCACGCCCAACGATAGTGTCAGATAGATAGCAGGGTTCGCCTCTGGCAGTGCGACCCGCATTGCCGCAGGCACTGCGATGTAGGAAGCAGACGCGGAAAGCACCATCAAGAGCACCACTCCGCCCGTGGACAGCCCGATCATCATCGCCAAGATAAGTCCAATGCTTGATCCGGCCAGCGGCATCACAATACCAAATGCCACTGCACCGAATCCCAAAATTCCTCTCGATTGTCTCAACCCGCGTCCCGCGACCAACCCCATGTCCAGCAGGAAGAGGCATAAAACGCCTTTGAAGGGAGAGACTATGAAAGGTGCAATTTCGGCCAGTCCTTTTTCACCGGTCACGATTCCAATGACAAAACTACCAACAAGTAACACGATAGAGCCATTGAGCATGATCTCGCGCATCAACCCCGGCTCCATCCGCCCACCCGATCCATTTCGAGAGACCAACCATAGGGCCGACAGGATCGCCGGTGCCTCCATCGCTGCGGCGACCGCAACCATATAGCCCTCTGCAGCAATCGCCCGTCCCTCAAGAACCGAGGTTGCGGCCACAAAGGTTACGATGCTTATTGAGCCGTAATGCGCAGCCACGGCCGCCGCATCAAGCCGAGAGAATTTTGTGAACACCTTCAACAAAGCAAAGGCAAGCAGTGGAAGGCCAAATGATAGAAGAAGACCCGCCCCAATCGACATCAGCAGGCCAGCATCGAAGCCATGATCCGCGACCGAGGCACCACCCTTAAAGCCGATAGCGAATAGCAAATATATCGACATGCCTTTCGCGATGGCTTCGGGGATAGACAAATCCGAGCGCGCCATCGCAGCAGCAAGACCAAGTGCAAATGACAAGATGATCGGTGACAAAAGGTTTGCGCTGGCAAGCGCCAAGATTTCGGTCAAAATGAAACTCCGCTTTTCTTTCTATTAGTGTAAGGCTTGGAACTTTCCAAGACTGGTGTCGCCGAAACGATGCTTGGTTCCGCATCTATGCGGGGCCATAATTGAGCTCAAACCAGAAGCGGCTATTCGTACCAGCGCAGCGAAAGCTCGCTTTGTCCGCGTCTCGATGGTTCACGCAAGCCGCAGCGAAAGGTTAGTTTGGATTTCAACCGTTTTTGCCCAATCCAACGGCCGGTTTGGTGAAAATTGCTGCGCCACAGAAATTTCTATGCTGCGAACGCCAGCAAAAGCTGCATAAGCAATAGCTGCACCCGCATACGTCCGGCTTGTCCGCATAGCGGTCGTCGGTGCAGCGTGCAGCGAAGATCTCCTTCGAGCCCAAAGTGCATTATGCTGCGGGGCGTACCGACGTCCGCCAATATCCGGAAAGCCGGCCTTCGATTGCGACTGGGCGACTGTCACGTGATTAATTTGGCGAGT
>JAPKCR010000654.1 GCA_026421135.1 Sulfitobacter sp.
CGAGATCGAAGCCAGCCTGCCTGTCACCGCGCTGGTAGATCAGTTCTATAAAGATGTGCAAAAGCTGGGCGGTGGCCGTTGGGACACCTCGAGCCTGATTAAACGCCTGAACGCTATGGGCTAGTAGTACGCCCGGTCCGCGATACAAGCGGGCCGGGCACTTCGGATTATGGAATAATACGGCTGTATTTGCTGCCTTCAAGCGTGGCACCAAGGCGCAGACCGGCCCGGCCAAAGACCGCTGCCAGAACGGGTGAAAGCGCCGTGGTGGTATCGGCGTTTACACTGTCGCCTTTGTCATCGATTACATATTCGATGTTCGCACCTGCCGCCCATCCGGGGGACAGGCGGAAACCGTTTAATGCATCTTCGGTCATGAAAAACAGAACATGCGCATATTGTTGGGCACCAATCTGAAGCCCGCCCGTTGCCTTGGTCATCGAATAATAATCAACCGAGATGTTGTTGACGCGCAGTGCACCGCGCCCGTATCCGCCACCCAAACCAAAGCCAGCTTCCGTCACCAAAGGCATGATCAACATACCATTTGATTTCTCGGAAAGCTGCCGTGTGTTAGGGAATTCGCGGTACATTTGTTGCAAGGTCGCATCGACCCGTGCGTCGATCTGACCGCTGCCACGGCTGCCAATACCATTGCCGCAAGCCGAAACGGCCCCGACGCTTGCCAACGCGCCCAACGCAAAAGCGCGGCGCGAGAGAGAAGAATTGTTCATTTTATATTGCCTGTAATTGCCTGTGCCGGTTTGTCCCGACTTATGAGCAACCTTAAGCCGAATAATCCGTGGTGTCACCAATTTAGGCCACGAATCGGCGGTGATTTGCCGCCTGTGCGCGCTTTCTGCGTAGGATTGTGAATTACGACCCCATCAAACGCGCAACAGCGGGGGCAAAATAGGTCAAGACACCATCACAACCCGCCCGTTTGAATCCCATCAGGCTTTCCATCATCACGCGTTCCTCGTCGATCCAGCCGTTTTGCGCCGCCGCTTTAATCATGCTGTATTCACCCGACACCTGATAGGCAAAGGTCGGCGCGCCAAAGGTGGTTTTCACACGGTGGCAAATGTCCAGATAGGGCAGGCCGGGCTTGACCATGACCATATCCGCGCCTTCGCGCAGATCGCGTTCTATCAGGCGCAATGCCTCGTCGCTATTGGCATAGTCCATCTGATAGGTCTTTTTGTCGCCCGTCAGCGCGCCAGATGCACCAACCGCATCCCTGAAAGGCCCGTAAAACGCCGAGGCATATTTGGCGGAATAGCTCATAATCATCACGTCGGAATGACCTGCGCCCTCAAGCCCTGCGCGGATAGCCGCAATACGGCCGTCCATCATATCAGACGGCCCGATGATATTTGCGCCTGCCTCGGCCTGGGCCAGCGACATCTTTACCAGCGCCTCGACCGTGCGGTCGTTGACGATGATCCCGTTTTCAACAAACCCGTCATGCCCGTTGATGTTATAGGTATCCAGCGCAACATCAGTCATAATCACCATCTCTGGCACCGCGTCGCGGATTGTGCGAATGGCGCGGTTGGGGTTGTTATCAGGATCCCACGCACCGGCGCAGTCTTCGGTTCGATCTTCGATACCTGTATAGGGAAAAATGCACATCGCCCCGATCCCCAGATCGGCAGCCTCGCGGGCGGCTTCGACCACCTTGTCCACACTGCGCCGGAACACGCCGGGCATTGACGGGATCGGCTCTTCTATTCCTTCGCCCGAGCGTACGAAGACAGGCCAGATCAAATCCCCCAACTCAAGCGAATTTTCGCGAACCAATGCCCGGATCCCCGCAGATTGACGGGTGCGGCGCAGACGTGTCGCAGGAAAGGCGGCTTGTTGGGGTCTCATGCAAAAATACCTCAGATGTTTCAGCACAAGGCTTGCCATTTATTTTTGCACGGCTCAAGGCTAGGAATTGGTGGAAGGCACCGCTATGACGTGCTTAGGTTGTAGGGACAGTTGCCGCGGCCAGATATATTCACGATCAAAGACAGGCATTCCTTGGACTTGTACCAGACAATATTAGAAGTGATCGACATGCGGTCGTTCTCAAACCTGTGGTTCTGGATCGCGTTGGCCGTTGTGTGGTCCACTGCCAGCCACTGGGTTTTGGGTGTTCCCTATGACATGGTGCTGCGTGCCCGCCGCCAAGGCGAACAGGCCCAGATCGACCTGGAGGACATGGTCCGCATCAACGTAAACCGCCTTCTGTATATCACTCAGGTTTCGGGCACGTGGATCTTGGGATTTACCTGCTTTTTCCTGACAATGCTGTTTACACTTGCAGT
>JAPKCR010000655.1 GCA_026421135.1 Sulfitobacter sp.
AGCAAGGTTTCTACAGCCGATCGAATTTTAAGCTGAACTGCACCGCCCAACAGTTTGAAACAGCTGGAGAACTGAGACTTGTCCGCATTCATCTGACAGCACGAAACACCTTATAGACACAGAGCTAGATATTGCCTCTTTTATTGTTCGCGGAACGCACGGGTCATGCTGTCGGCGATTGGCTTTGCAAGATACTGTGCAAAAGTCCGTTCTGCGGTTTGGATCATGATCTGTGCTGGCATTCCGGGCGTCGGAGTGAATTGTCGAACGCGGCGAATTTCGTCAACAGAGAGAGAAATCCGAGCAACGTAAACTTCTGCCGGAACACCGGTCGAGGTGTCGGTAATTGAATCCGCTGAGACATAGAAAACCTCTCCGTTCAAGACCGGGGTCGTGCGCTGGTTCAGTGCCGTTAGACGAACTGTCGCAGGTTGGCCGGTCCGAACGCTATCAATATCATTGCGGGGAATTTGCACTTCAATAATCAGCGGTTCGCTTTCTGGTAGGATCTCAAGAATTGGGCGGCCGCTTTCCACCACACCTCCAGCGGTATGGTAATAGAGCCGCACAACAGTGCCAGAGACCGGTGCAAGCACATCTGCGCGTTCGCGTATGTTCACAGCAGTACGGGCCTGTTCGCGTACCCCGTCCAGTTCGCTTTGGATCGTTTGCAAATTATCAAGCGCGGTTTGTCCATAGCGCCCCTGCGTTTGCGCGATCTGTTGTTCGTACTTCAAACTAATCTGGGAGATCTCATCTACTTCAGCTTCAAGCCGCCCAACCTGACCTTCCGCTTCAATCAATGTCAGCTGGATGGATGACACGTCAGACTGCCGGACCAATCCGCGATCCAGCAGGGATTTCTTGTCGTCCAACAGGCTTTTCAGAATGGCCAATTGGCGGTTTTGCGCATTAAGCTGAGTAGTATAGCCGATCTTGCGAATATCAAGCGCTTCGATATTGCGTTGCAGAAGGCCAATGTCGTTCTTGACCGCCGCTTCAGCGACTTGAAATGCAATCATCTGTCCATTCAGGATTGCATCGATTTCATTGTCGGCGCGGGCCGCTTTCAGGTGGGCCGGAAATTCCAGCGCCTCTTTGCGGTTATACTGGGCAAGCAAACGTGCCTCTGTTGCTTCAAGCCGGGCTTGGCGCAGGGCAAATTCACGTTCGCTGTTCGCGGCCGCAGTTTGATCAAGACGCAGCAGAATTTGTCCAGCGTTCACATGCTCGCCTTCGCGAACGTTGATTTCCTGAATGATCCCGCCTTCAAGGTGCTGCACGATCTTGTTTTGTCCAGTCGCAACGAAACTCCCTTGGGCAATGATCGCTGCGGCAAGCGGCGCTTTGAACGCCCAAATGCCAAAGCCGCCGAAGGTTGCGATCATCAAGAAGAAGCTGACGAGAACATGCCACCTGATCGAACGCGGCACAGAAGCATACCATTCGGGTTCGGTTGTATTAACGGTTACAAGGCTCATTTTTGCACCTGCTTGGGGGCTTTGCGGCCAGCCAGTTTTTCAAGGACAGCCTGGCGTTCACCAAACATCTGGATGGTGCCATCAGCCAGCAGCATGATCTTGTTGACCGAGCTTAGTAGCGATGGTTTTTGGGTAATTACGACGACCGTGATCTTGTTTTCTTGCGCATGTTTCACCGCGCGCGCCAGTGCCTTGTCACCATTGGTGTCTAGGTTTGAGTTGGGTTCGTCCAACACCACAAACCGCGGATCACCAAAGAAAGCACGCGCAAGAGCGATCCGTTGTTTTTGCCCGCCAGACAGGGGTGATCCGTCGGCGGCGACAACGGTCTCATAACCCTGCGGTAGGTTCGCGATCATCTCGTGAACGTCCGCAAGGCTAGCTGCTTTAAAAATATCCGCGTCAGTCGCGTCTTCTCGCATCCGGCCGATGTTCTGTTTGATTGTGCCTGGGAAAAGCTGCACATCTTGCGGCAGATAGCCGATGTTTTCGCCCAATTGGCGCGGGTCCCAGTTGCGCAGGTCCATGAGGTCCAGCCGCACGTTCCCAGAGGTTGGCACCACAGAGCCCACAAGCATTTTGCCCAGCGTCGTCTTACCTGCGCCTGAATTGCCGATCACGGCCAACGTTTCACCTGGATTGAGCGAAAAGCTGATCCCGTTTAACACCACCTGTTTCGTCCCGCCTGGCACATACAATAGGCGCTCGACGTCAAGCCGTCCTTCGGGCTGTGGCAGATTAAGGCGTTCGAATTGAACTTTCGAACTGGTCAAAAGTGCGTGGATCCGACCGTAGGCCGAACGCGAAATGGAGTAGGAATTCCACCCTTCGAT
>JAPKCR010000656.1 GCA_026421135.1 Sulfitobacter sp.
GTTGGTTTATTTGTACAGATACCCATCGGAATTCCCGCATCCTGAAATGTCCGCAGTGCAGCCAGAACACCGGGGTAGGGCCGTGTCAGCGTAGTCATGTTCTGGTTGTAGCTTTTCAAAAACAGATCAAGCGCTGTCTCGTGAAGCGGGGCGTCGTATCCGCCCGTCGCGTCAAGGCTGCGTTCAACGAGTTTTTCAACACCGTTTCCGATAAATGAGATGATGGTGGGCAGGTCGAGGGCTTCACGTCCAAGGGCGTTGAGCGTAACGTTTACCGCAGCATGCAGATCAGGCGCGCTGTGGATCAGGGTCCCATCCAAATCGAATATGATCACTTTAGGAGATATCATCATATTTTGATATCGCCTCGTGTGGGGTTCTACAAACTTAAATGACTGTTTTTAAAAATTAGTCTACCATTCCCATCAGTGTAAGACAGTTGCCTTTTGTCCCGCTTGGATGCAGGTTTCGAAACGACAAGCTTTGGCCCAACGTGGTTTGCGGCCCTGTCCAATTTAGATTTCCCGCCTAATTCGGAGAAAAGGCCATTCATGGATGAACCGAATCTGATATTTTTCCTTCTCAACATCGCGGGTGCTGCCGCCTTGTTGATCTGGGCTGTGCGGTTGGTCCGTACCGGGGTTGAACGCGGGTTTGCTGCCCCGTTGCGGTTCTGGATGCGGCATTCATCCAAAAACAGGGCGCTTGCTGCCGCCACGGGAATGGGGGCTGCGGTTTTCTTGCAAAGCTCGACGGCGGTAGCGGTTCTTGTGTCCAACTTTGTGGCCAAGGGTGGGTTGGCGACGGCTGTGGGTCTTGCGATGCTGTTGGGGGCTGATGTCGGGTCGGCGGTGGTCACTCAAATTTTGATGGTGCGCCAACCGTTTCTGATCCCACTTTTGATGTTGGTCGGCGTAGCGACTTTCATGCGTGCCGAGGGAAGCAAGCGCCAGATCGGGCGCATTCTCATCGGGCTGGCGTTGATTTTCGTCTCGCTTGATATGATCCGTGCTGCAACTGGCCCTATGGTTGCCCATCCCGCGACCGAGGCTGTGATGGCGTATTTGGGGCGTGATCTTTTGACCGCGTTCATCATCGGCGCGTTTTTCGCTTGGGTTGTGCATTCCAGCGTTGCGGCTGTTTTGTTGTTTGTCACATTGGCAGGGCAGGGGATATTGCCGGTGCCTGCGGCTGCGGCGATGATCCTTGGGGCCAACCTTGGCGGTGGGGTGATTGCATATGTTTTGACATTGTCATCACCCATGTCTTCGCGCCGCATGGTTGTGGCGAACCTTATATTGCGTGGTGGGGGTGCCGCACTGGTGACCCTTGCGGTCGCGGCGGTTCCTGATCTGCTTGACCGGCTTGGTGCCACCGCTGCACGCCAGACAATCAATTTGCACTTAGTCTTCAATCTCGCTTTGGCTGTTCTTGCTCTCCCATTTGTAGGAGTGCTTACGGCCGTCTTGACGCGTCTGATGCCAGACAATCCAACAGACGATAACCCGCTGGTGTCCGTGACGGCGCTTGATCCAAACGCTTTGGACAGACCGCAACGTGGTCTGGATTGTGCCGCACGAGAATTGCTGGTGATGGGTCAAAAGGTTGAACAAATGCTGATCGCGGTTGAACCACTGTACGACACCTGGAATGAGGTTTCGGCAAAAATGATCCGCGATCAGGATGAGACGATCAAGAAAATGCATCTTGATATCAAGCTGTACCTTGCACGATTGGGTAAGACCGGTTTGGAGGAAGAGCTTGGACGAAGGTCAATGGAACTTGCTTCGATCTCCTCCAGTCTCGATTCCGCGTCAGATGCTATCGCAAGGGTAATGCTGGAGTTGGCCAAGCGGCTTCACATGGACAAACTTCAGTTCTCAGAACAAGGGCGGGCTGAAATAGGCGACTTTTCAGACCGTGTGCAAAGCAATGTGCAACTGGCCCTTAATGTGATGATGAACCAGAATCCGGCAGAAGCACGCGAACTTGTATCCGCCAAGGAAAAAGTACGCAAAGTCGAACAAAAATTGCAGCGCAATCATATTGTCCGACTGCGTGAAGGTTTGGTTGAAAGTATTGAGACCAGCAATATTCACCAAGAAACGCTTAGGGCCTTAAAGCAAGTCAACACAGCGTTTTCGATGGTTGGTTATCCGATATTGCTGAAATCTGGTGATCTGTTGAAAAGCAGGTTGGCATAGCGATGTCAGCTGCTCGCTTAGCCACTGCATTTTGATTTTTTCCGGTATAACGATTGGCAAATTCTGCCCCTATCTTGTTCATCGAATGCGCTTTTATTTTTCTAACTATA
>JAPKCR010000065.1 GCA_026421135.1 Sulfitobacter sp.
AGGCCACCCCCGCAACGGGCGACCTGCTGCCATGTTGGAGAGATCTGAATGCCTAAGCTTTCGTTCCTATGTCAAGTTACCCGACACCTTCTTTGGCCTGAAATGACATGATTGTTCTGATGTCCCTTCCGCACATCGGGCTGAACGGTATGGCGGTGCAGATCGACTCTAACACGGGGCATTTTGTCTGCTCGGCAAAGAGTGCAGCATGACAACCGATTTATTTGGCCTGCCAATCACCACGCAAAATCCGAAAACTATCCAAGGGATTGATGATTTCATCCACGGTTTCATCGCCTACGATACCAAGGCCCCTAACATCATACCGACGGCCGATGCCGACCCTGAATGTGGGCTTGCCAATGCCTATGCCGCACTGCTGTGGATGTTTCTTGAGGCCCCTGCAGCGCCCGCTAAAGCAGCACCATATATGGCCCGGGCACGTGCCGCTGATCCCGGCACCAAACGCGAGGCGCAGGTAATTGAAACCATTGGCCACTGGGTTGAGGGCGATATCCCCGCGATGCTCGCAGGGTGTGATACCATCACCACTGACCATCCACGCGATGTCACCATGCTAAAGCTGGCGCAATACCATCTGTTCAACATGGGCGATGCTGCCGGAATGCTGCGATTTGCCCTCAAGTCGCTGCCGGACGCCGCTGATATCCCCTATGTGCATGGCATGATCGCGTTCGGCTATGAACAATGCCACCTGCTTGAAGATGCCGAAGCCGCCGCCCGTCAGGCCATGTCCTTGCGCCACGATGAACCGTGGGCGCATCATGCCTTGGCGCATGTCATGCTCACTCTAGGGCGCGTATCCGAAGGGGCCGCTTTTCTAGAAAGTGTTGCCGACACTTGGCAGCCCCTGAATTCCTTTATGCGCAGTCATAACTGGTGGCATCTGGCATTATTCTATCTATCGCAGGGGCGACATGACGACGTTCGCCGCGCCTATGACACGCACATTTGGGGCTTGGCAAAAGACTATTCGCAAGATCAGGTCGGTGCTGTATCCCTTCTCGCTCGGATGGAATTCGCAGGGGTGAGCGTCGAAAACCGTTGGGCTGATGTAGCCGATCACATCGCATTGCGCGGACAAGATACGGTGAATGCATTCCTGACCCTGCAATATTTGTATGCGCTTGGCCGTACGGCAAAACCTGAAGTGCACATTCTGATGGATGCTATCGAAGCCCGCGCCGCCGACACCCGCCAGCATGACCACATCGCATGGGCTGAGGTCGCCTTGCCGGCCGCACGTGGGATTATCGCGCATAGCAAGGGTGATTGGGCGACCGCAATCACTCAGTTAGGTCAGGCATTGCCGCGCATGGCGGAATGTGGTGGCAGCCATGCACAGCGCGATCTGTTCGAGCAAATCCACCTTGATGCGCTGGTTCAGGACGGGCGTGCATCAGCCGCGCAGCAAGTTCTCGAGATGCGACGCACCTATGATCCTGACGGCGTGCCCTTGAACATGCTTTTGGGCGATATCTACGATAAAACTGGCCTGCCCGAGCAGGCATTCAAAGCGCGTGCGCGCGCCGAGAATACCCGTGCTTCATTTGCATCAAACTAATAGGCCCGCACAACAATACTGTTGAGCAGGCCTTTCGATTGTCTGTTTAGCGTCGCTTATTCGCTTTTAGGCTCTTCTTCTGCCATGCCTTCGCCCGCTGCAGGGGAAACGCTTGCAAGATAAGCAGCGACGTCTTCGCCGCCCTTACGCAGCTTGAACGACATTTTTGACCGTGCTTTCTGATCATCAAGCGTTTCACGCAAGAAGTCAGTGGGGTTGGTCATATAGGCGGCCAATGTGGCTTCGTCCCAGATCAGACCAGCTTCGCCTGCTGCGACCAGTGAATCACCGTATTTAAAGCCATCAACTGAACCAGCCTGACGGCCAACGATGTTATAAAGATTAGGACCTGTTTTGCCGCCCTTTTGAATAACTTCGCCTGCGTCATCCACGATTGCATGGCAGGCTTTGCACTTGCCATAATTCTTTTCGCCTTTGTCCACATCGCCCATACTGTGGCTGTCTGCGAAAGCGGGTGCTGCGAAGGCCGTTGCCAAGATCGCCGTGTAAATCAGTTTCATGTGTCATCTCCCGTTAAAAGCTTGTGGATTTAGATAGCGCGCTACAGCACTAGTCAACATCGACCATTGGGCAAGTTTTAGCTGGCGTCGGGCTGATGAGGTGGTGACGCTTGCAGCAACGCAGGAAGCGCCATGCAGTTTTCGTGTATCCTTTGAATTGTCGGATACGGTTTCATATCGACCTCAAATCGGGCGTTGTTAAGAACTTGGGCATAGAGGCAAAGATCGGCCATTCCGACCTTGTTTTTATGGCAAAAATCTCCCGTTTCCGGCTCGGATACCAACCTTTGTTCCAACGCATCAAAGCCGGCGCTAGCCCATTTCCTGAACCACGCTGCCTTGCCCTGTGCATCTACGCCAAATTCAGCCTCGAGATGTCTTAAGACGCGCAAATTATTCAATGGGTGAATGTCCAATGCGACAATATGCGCAAGGCTGCGGACCCGGGCACGCCCCCAAGGATCGGACGGGAGCAGGGGCGGCTCCGGGTGTGTCTCATCCAACCATTCGAGGATAGCGAGCGATTGCGGCAACGCGCCTTGCGGCGTAACCAAAGTGGGAACCAATCCGGAAGGGTTCAGTGCAAGATGTTCCGCACAGGCCTGTTCACCCTTGAGCAGAGACAGTGGAATGTAGTCGAATGCCAACCCCTTGAGGTTCAGCGCAGCCCGTACCCGCACAGATGTGGAGCTGCGGAAATAGTTATGCAGCGCAAAATCGGTCATGCGCGCGGGCCAATCGTTACCTCAAGCGTCCCAATGCCATCAACGCCACCCGTAACAACGTCACCTGCCACGATTGCACCGACGCCCGCCGGCGTGCCCGTCATGATGATGTCGCCGGGGGCGAGTTTCATTGCACGCGACAGGATCGACACGTGCTCTCGTACAGACCAGATCAGATCGGCCAGATCGGCATCTTGCTTCGTCTCACCATTGACGGCCAGCCATATCCGCGCGGATTCTACTGATGGCACATCGGCGAGCGGGACAATCGGCGCAATGGGAGCAGAGTTGTCAAAGGCTTTGCCCCAATCCCATGGGCGGCCCATCGTCTTAGCCTCGTTCTGCAGATCACGTCGGGTCAGGTCGATCCCTACCGAAGCGCCCCAGACGTGATCCATCACATCTTCCACGGCAATGATTGCGCCGCCTTTGCCGATAGCGATGATCAATTCGATTTCGTAGTGCAGATTCTCAGTCAGTGGCGGATAAGGGACTGTACAGGGCGTATCAAGTGCGGCATCCGCAGGTTTGGTAAAGAAAAACGGGGCCTCGCGCGACGGGTCTTTGCCCATTTCAATCGCATGTGCCTCATAGTTTCGGCCAACACAAAAGATGCGTCTTATGGGAAACCGAGCGTCTGATCCCTTGATCGCAAGGCTGGCCTGTTTTGGCGGCTCAAAAGCATAAGTTTCAGACGTCATGGGCGGATCCTTCTTAAAGAACTTTGGCATTAGAAATAGCGCCCAAATTTAACGGCGTCATCCGCTAAGGATCCAACCTGCGTTTTAGTGCCTGCATCGATCCGCAACCGAAAAGAACGGCGTCAACAGGTATTGCTAACTCCGGTCTGATTTCGCAAAACCCGAAATAACTACGGTCCGACTGGCGCTTCGGGCTTTGTAGAATCTTCGCTTGGCGCTTCCGGATCGTCAATCAATTCAGCGTCCTCAATATCGGAGCGGGTTGCGACAGGCGGCTTGGCATCCGCGCCCGACTTGTCTTCGATTGCGCCGACAATCAATGGAAGCATTTGCAGACCGCCCGGCATTGCCACCTCTGACATGGGCGGTGTTTTCCATGCAAGGGTGTCAAAGCTATGACAGTTTTCGCAGGTTGGGCCCCATGCCGCGTGTATGTGTTGGCAATTATCACAGATCCACTGTGGGCCACGTGACACGGTCAACGCGCGTGCCAACCAGCCCTTAACTACGGTGTCAGATGCACCTTCGCCTCGTTCGATCGCGGCCATCAAAGTGACAGACCGCGCTGTCGGATCGGTTTCAACCAGATTACCCAAAGACCGCCGCGCTTGGGGGAAATCTTCGTTTGCGATGTTCAGTTCAGAAAGGAGCATCTTGGTTTCAGAATGATCCGGCTGCAACTTGGTCAAAGCTGCAAAACGCTTCAACCGCTCACTTGGGCTTTCGTTTGGTGCAATTGCTGCGAAGGCTGCGGCCAAATCAGGGTGCGGTTGGACGCTCCAAGCCTTTTTCAGCAGACGTGCGGCGTATTTCGGTTTGCCTTGGTCAATGAACCCATGCGCGGCCATGACAGCGGCGGGGATTAGATCAGGTGACAAACGGTTGGCCTCAATCGCAGCTTCGCGTGCTTCGATGCTGTTGCCGTCACTGATGACGTCTTTTGCCTCGGACAGGGCAAGAACCGCATCTCGGCGCTTGTGAACGTCACGTGGCAGCTGGCCATTTTTCAACTTGGTGTTCAGGGTTTCGCGGGCACCCTTCCAGTCTTCTTTTTCGGCTTGAAGCTTTAGCAAGACATCCCCGGTTTCTTCGTGCTTTGGCTTGAGCGCAAAGGCTTTCTTTGCCAGCATCAATGCAGTGTCAGTGTCACCATCAGCCAATTTTTGCTTCATGATGCCGCGCACGCCTACGAAACGGGTGGATTCATTCTCTACCATCTTGCGATAGGATTCTTCGGCCAATCGTCGGTAACCAGCCAACTCGGCGGCTTGGGCAATCAGCAGATTGGTCAGCTCGGGCTTTTCCAGATATTTATCTGCTTTGGCTGCCTTGGACAAAGCCAACCGACCTTCGCCACTGGCTAGGGCCATTAACCCTTGGGAAAGCGCCTCGTAGCCCTTTCTCTCGCGGTTGCGATCAAAGTAGCGCGACAGCGCGGTCTCATCGCCATTCAAGAAATGCCAAACCGCAACCAAAAGGGCGATCACCTTGAGCAGCACCCAAACGGCAACAACCAGCAAGATAATAGCAATGACAGATTGCAGCGGGCCGAAACTAAATTCAGTTCCCATGACCGTAACCTGCAACCCACCCGAGCTTTCGAGTAGAAAGCTGGCACCCCATGTCAACGCAGCAATTGCTGCAACAAACACAACGATCTTAATCAGTGACCAAAGCATATTAGTTTCCTTAGTTTGCCGTCAGGCTTTGCGCCAGGGTGTCTACGGCATCTTGCGCAGCTTGGCGGGTTTGCGCATCTGCTATCCAGTCAGCCAAGGGCGCTTTTGCACCTTCTGGCAATGCTTCAACTTCGGTCAATGCGTCTGCCAGATGACCTTGCCGCATCGCGGCCTCGGCACGGGACAGGATCGCGTCGGGGTCGCTCCCTTCGCGCGGAGTGACAGACCGCGCACCAAGCTGGTTTTTCAGGAAGCTGCCTAATCCTCCGCCTGCATCTGCAGGGGTATCAGCACGCGCGGCAGCCAAAGAAGCGCGTGCCGCGTCTGGAAATCGATCCTGCAAATTGGCGCTGGTCGCGACACCAGTTTCCGCAGCATCTGTTAATGCCTGCGGTAATTCAGGGAAACCGCTTTCTTGCAATTGCGTAACTTCGCTCGCGAATGGCTGGCCAGTTGAAATCGCCGCAACGATCCGTGCAATTGCGGATTGGGCTGTAGCGGCTTGGGCGGCCTTTGCGGTGGCTTCCTCAACGCTTAGCGCGTTATCCAGCAATTTCTCAATTTCGTCACGTTGGGTTTCGACGGATGTTTTCAGCTCTGCCAGTTCAGCCTCGAAACCGGATGTATCGATTTTCGGGGGCTCACCCACGCTTGGGGCTGGCCGATTGGCAATCTCGTCAATGCGCGCGGTCAGGTCAGCAATCGAAGTTTCAATTCCAGACGTATCCGTCAGGGCGGCAGGTGCCCTGCTGGCTTGCTCTAGCGTTGCGATCCGCGCTTCTTGTGCGGCAAGGCCCTGCGCTAATGCGGTTTGGCCGGCATCATCCGAACGCAAACCAAAGACATTCAACTCTGCGGCGGCGAATCCGATACCACCCGCGATGATGCCGCCCAATACCATCGGAAGAAACACACTGCCGCGTTTTTCCGGCTCATCGAGATACGCGGAATGTGGGGTTGGGGACGTTGGCGCAATTGCTGTCTTGGCCGGTTCGGCTGATTCTGCGGACTCTGACTTTTTGTCGTTTGGTTTGTCGGTCGACTTACCGACTTCATCGGTTTCGGTTTTGACCTGCGTTTCGCCTTTAACGGCTAACCTTTCGACATCGCCCTTAGGCGCATCCGCTTTTGGCGCAGATGGCTCAGCTTGCTTGGCCGCGATCGCAGACGATGTCGTTGCGTCTTGCGGCGCGCTTGATGGGGCAGTTGTTTTCGGGCTCGCGCTTGCGGGCGTTGTGGCGGAGTCGGCTTTAGCGCCAGCCTTGGTCGTTTTCGCCGGAGCTTTCCGAACGGTTTTTGGCTTGGATGCAGCGGAAGACGCACGAGAGGTCGGGTTTTCCACAGGCTTATCGCCGCCCTTGCTTGGAGTTTTCGCTTACGCCACGCTTAAAACCTTTCCGATTCTGACTTTTTGTCAGTCAATATTTCTAACCTTAGACAGCAATTGGGTTCATCTTCAAGGTAACGTGATCCAATCCACTGCAGTTTCAAGCGCAATATGCATAGCTGCGGCGCTTGGCTCACCAGCAATCAATAATTTCTTTGTATCATAGCCTGCCAAATGCAATGCCACAGCGTTACTTAGCGCGATGATCACGGTATTCTGCATGTCGGCACATTCCGCAGCAAATTGCATCGCAGTCCTAGGAGAGAACAGCGGTACAATGCAAGGAGTGCCGGAGCTGAGAGCCTTTTGCGCTTGCGCGGACAGCGGCAAGAGCTGTTGATCGTAAACAGCGATGGAGTTTGTGTGCAAACCAGCAGTGGTCAAACGTGCAGCGATATCGCCACGTTGGTGCACCCCACCGATATGAACCAGTGGGGCGGCGGGCATGGCATTAGCGAGATTTTGAATCAACTCTTCAGCAGTTTGGCCGGAAATGCTGGCATCCCAACCCCGTTTTCTTGCCATTTCAGCAGTGCGCGAACCTACACAGTATGCGGGGGACCCGTTGCCTGGCCCTGCATGATCGACGCCATTTGCCGACGTGAAGATCGCGCCAGCATAGGGTGCCATGTCAACATCGGCCCCTGTCGACGAAATCTTAAGCAGCGGGCTGATGATCAACGCAACCTTTGCCTGTACATCAGGCCTGATACCATCGATAAAGCGCTGTGATGCTGGCGCAGGTCTGGTCATGATCAACGCGGGCCGTGTCATTCAGCAGGCACCCCCCAAGGATTGTTCCGTCTGCCCCAAGGTGTTACTTGGCGCAGATCACCCTTGCAACGGAAACGGCGATGATTGTTCTTGGATTAGAAAGCAGCTGCGACGATACCGCTGCCGCAGTAGTGCGGTATTTACCTGATGCCAAAGCAGATGTTTTGTCCTCGGTAGTTGTTGGGCAAACGGATCTTCATGCAGCTTTCGGTGGCGTTGTTCCTGAAATCGCTGCCCGCGCCCACGCCGAAAAACTTGACCTCTGCGTCGAGGAAGCCTTGAAAAAAGCGGCTCTAACATTGGCTGATGTCGATGCTATCGCTGTTACTGCCGGACCTGGGTTGATCGGCGGTGTGCTGTCCGGTGTCATGTGCGCCAAGGGGCTGTCGGCCGCGACAGGCAAGCCGCTTTATGGGGTAAACCACTTGGGGGGTCATGCGCTGACACCACGCCTTACCGACAATGTCAGCTATCCCTATCTGATGTTGCTAGTATCCGGTGGGCACTGCCAATTCTTGCTGGTGCATGGTCCGGACCGGTTCGAGCGGCTTGGCGGTACAATTGATGATGCTCCGGGCGAGGCATTCGACAAGGTCGCGCGATTGATTGCCCTACCACAGCCGGGCGGACCTGCAATCGAACGAGCGGCTTTAAGTGGCGACCCCAAACGCTTTGCCCTTCCCCGGCCTCTGCTGGATCGTCCTGATTGCGACATGTCGTTCTCGGGTTTGAAAACAGCTGTACTGCGGGCACGTGATAAAGTTATCGCCGAGAAAGGCGGATTGACTACTCAGGACCAATCCGACCTTGCCGCAGGGTTTCAAGCTGCTGTTGTGGACGTACTGGTCGAAAAGACCCGCCGCGCGATGGTTTTGTACATGGAACACAACCCCACTGCCCCAGCGCTGTGCGTTGCGGGCGGTGTGGCCGCAAATACAGCCATTCGCCAAGGGTTAGAGACTGTTTCTGACGACCAGAAAGCACGTTTTATCGCCCCTCCTCTTGCGCTTTGCACTGACAATGCGGCGATGATCGCCTTTGCCGCAGCAGAGCAAAGCAGTTTGCGTGAGCCGGATGACCTGACGTTGTCCGCACGCCCGCGTTGGCCGTTGGATATCAGCCAACCGTCTATGTTGGGCAGCGGAAAAAAAGGGGCGAAAGCATGAGTATCGCAGTTCTTGGCGCAGGCGCATTTGGCACTGCACTGGCAATTTCACTGGC
>JAPKCR010000657.1 GCA_026421135.1 Sulfitobacter sp.
CTCGACAGGGCGTTCTGTACGTGCGGCACCGCTGACGGGACGACGCGGTTTTACCACTTCAGCCAGATCACTGCGGTAAGCGGTGCCTTCGTCATCGGCGTTTTCGGCTGCGCCAAGGGCGATATCGGCCTTTTTCGCAGCAACGGCTGCACGCAGATGGGCGATCGCATCGCGCCGAACGGCGCTTTCCGGGTCATCCATCTGGTTGTCGGTCTCGGCCAAAAGGCGGCTCATGTCAGACCCTTTTTCGTCATCCAAAGACGGCAATGTGCGGCGAGGTTCTGTATGTGCATGGGCGTCTTCTGCATCATCCTGATCCGACAAACCGGCTTCGACCTCGGCCAGTTCACGCGCCAGTTCTTCCTCTTCTTCCTTTGAGAGGGAGGACTCGATGTGCGTTTCGGCTTGGACTTCTACCTGCGCATCCTTTGCCGCGTCAACGTCTTCAACGTCTTCAACGTCTTCAACGTCTTCAACGTCTTCAACGTCTTCAGCGACATCGTCCTGAGCAGAGATTTCATCTTGGTCTTGCGAGTATTCTTCCAGATCACCCTTGGCGATTGCGCTGTCCAGATCTGCACGTTTAACCTTGATCACACGGCCACGCGGGGCTGCGGATGCTTCGGCATCTGGGGTCGCATCACTTTCGAAAAGGTTCTCCGTTGCCAGATCATCTTCGATCAATTCGCCATCGTCGGCTACGATGCTATCTTGGGGCTGTTCATCGGGTTCGTTTTCCGCATCAAGACGGTTCAGCAAAGCGGAGACATCGTCTTCATCTTCCTCGCTGACAGTGACGTTTTCTGCGGCGACATCTGTATCGTCTTGGTCCGCAGTGACGTTTTCAACAGCATCATCCGCATCAAGTGCCGTTTCGATGTCCTTTACGGCATCTGCTACAACTTCTTGATTTTCTTGATTTGGGACAGCACGGGTGGGTTTTTCTTCCGCGTGCTCGTCTTCAATATAGTCACTCTCGGCGGCATCAACTACCTGACGGGATACAACAGACCGGATGCGCTGCAGTTTTGCGGCGATGCTGCTGTTGACCGGTGTTTCGGATTGGACGCGCGGTGTAATTTGGTCGGGCGCGGATACATCAGCGTTTTCGTCAAAGAACGCTTTGATGTCTTCGTCCGCTTGACCGGGAACGATGTCGACCGTGCTTAGATCAATTTCGGGCTGGTCGGTTTCGGGCTCGGCTTCAGGCACAATTGCTGCCGGTGTTTCAACCGCTTTTGGCTCAACGGATTGCACGTCATCCGCAGGTTTTGCGTCAGCCTTTGCTACGGGAGCCGCTTCTGCGTCCTCGGCGGGGGCGGTGTCAGCCTTGATCTTTGCTTCGGTGTCTGTTGCCGGTGTGGCGATACCATGCAAGGCATTCATTCTAAAGGCGTCATAGTATCCCGAAAGTTCGCTCGGGCGGCGCGGCGCAAAGGACGTCGAGACGACAGACGTATTCCCGGTGACGGGGGGTAACGCTTTGCTGACGGGCGCGCTCGCAGGTGCCGCATCTTCGCGGGCCTTCAAAACGATCTGGCCATCCTGCTGATGGGCTACAACCTGGCGCGAAATTTCTTTCTGCGCGATGTGGGCCAGCATTTCGGCATCCGGCTGTGGGGGTTCGGCACCAAAATACCGATCCTCTGATGCAAGATCACGGAAATACTCGGCGATTGCCTTCATGGTCCCGAATGAATCGTCAAAGCCTTCCAACGTACACGAGAACGTGCCGTATGAGACCGTTAGAATTTTGTTGTTATTCATCATCGGATGCTCGTCCTCTGCCTTTTTGCAGCTTACTGTTTACCATGGTGTTCTAGACCAAAGCGGCTCGAATCTGTGCCGCAGGGGGTATCATTTAGTGTCATCATTGTGGTCGGTTTCCAAAAACAGGGGTAAACACGTTGAAAGAGCGCATTGTAGCGAGTTCCGAACCAGTCACCCTGATCGGGGGTGGCGACGCGGAAGTTTCACAGCTTTCGGATGCGCTAAAGATTGCACCCGTTTGTGTTGCTGCTGATGGCGGGGCGGAATTAGCACGACGCGCCAACATACCGCTTAGGGCCATTATCGGTGATATGGATTCCATTTCAGCAGACACTCTTTCGCAGATCCCCCCAGACCGGCAAATTAAGATAAGTGAACAGGAAACAACCGATTTTGACAAGGCCCTTCGCCATATCGACGCGCCGCTGGTTATTGGTGTCGGTTTTTTGGGGGGGCGGTTAGACCACCAACTGGCCGCGTTGCACATTCTTGCCGTACAGGCGCATCGCCCTTGTATTCTGTTCGCAATGACCGAGATT
>JAPKCR010000658.1 GCA_026421135.1 Sulfitobacter sp.
CAAAATAACTCTGATCTGTGGCTTACTTCTGCCGATCTGGGATCGGCTGCCCGCTGATAATATGCGGATTTATCGCCTGCAGACGGAAGATGGGGAACGCGCTATCGGGCGGTTGGTCTCGCAGGAGCAGCTGATCAACGTTTATGCGCGACTTGGGCTCGACAGTGATATCCAGATGGAACCAGACGAAGTCCTACGCGCCGTTATGGAGACCCGTGCCACCCTCAGCCTTGTAAACGGGTTCCAACTCCGTCGCTCGCTTGTCATGGGCCAACCACGGTTTGAGTTGATCGGAGCCTCTGGTGCGATACTCGCTGAGTTGAAAACCTTGGGCTGCTTTACTGAAGTGATCCAATGGAAGACGCGGGTGTTTCTGCCTTCCGAGGCACCTGATGTTTTGGCGTCCCTCCTGTTGCGCTTCCCCGTTGGCACAACCATGGGTGGCGCGGCGCAATGACGAGGGATGTCTCGGTTGCTGAGATTTCAGCAGACCTTGGGGCGCGTGCAGAGAGTTTCTGCCGCACCTACTTCTCAGAAGGCTGTCGCCAGGGCGACTATTGGCAGGTTGGCGACACGTCTGGGGCTGCAGGTCGCAGCCTTGTTATCCGTTTACAGGCACAAGACGATCGTAAAGCCGGTGGATGGACGGATTATGCCACAGGTGAATTTGGTGATCTCATTGATCTGTTGCATGCCAAACTGGGATCAACCTCTCTCAAAGAAACCATCACCGAGGCACAACGCTTTTTGGGCAATGCACCCATCTTTACCAACCCCGCGCCAAGGCGGACCTTGAAAAGACCTGCAGCATCCAACACGTCGCGAATGGTGTCTGCACGCCGGCTCTTTGCCGCAGGCGGGCCTGTCTTGGGCACCGCTGCCGCCGCTTATCTGCACCAGCGCGGCATCGCACGCTTTGGGCCCGCCTTGCAGTACCACCCTCGGGCTTACTTCCGTGGTGCGGACACTGACCAAGATCAGCCAAGGTACGCCCCTGCCCTTCTGGCAAGGATCTCATCTGGTCTGTCCTTGATGCCACGCATCAGAAATACCCTGATATGGTTCTGCTGCACGGCGGGACTCCTAAGGGTGCCGAGATGATCGCAGCGCGATGGGCAGATGCACGTGGCGTGACGCAGGTGGTATTTAAGCCTGACTGGAGAACCCACGGTAAAGCAGCACCATTCAAGCGCAACGACAAGATGTTGGAGATCCTGCCTCAGGGTTTGATCGCAACGCCTGGGTCAGGGATTACTGAGAATATCGTCGACAAGGCGCGGAAACTGGGGATCCGAGTAAAACGGATTGGGGTGTAGCGTTGCGTGGCTTGACGGCGTAGGTGTCTTGCTTCGCTGGCAGCCGCAAACTTCTTTAGTCGCGTTGGCGGGCCACATTCGTTATTCTCTGGCGCAACCTGCTGGACCTGCCCGAAGACTACCCAAGGACGCAAAATCCAATCTCGCAAGGTTGAGCTGAAAACGCGGGGAACAGCCCCTAACATTCAAGGCTTGGCGCTATTCGCGCGGAATCGCTATCGCGAACTGCCGTTCAGTTGTCTGAAAATTTGTGACATTGGTCTTTTTCCCGACCCATATCGGCAAACAAACCCGATCGCCAATCAAGCGAATGACGCTCTCCGATGAGTTTACAGCTGTAAACTTCTACCGTTTTGATCGATAGTCCGTAGTGTCTTATCTTGCGTGTTGCGCTGCAATAGACACTAAATGTAAGAAAATCGTTGACTTAGAGAGGTGAATCACACCTTTTATCCCCAAGTGGCGCGAAAAAGGCCACATTGAGCAAATTGGGGCAACCAGATGATTCCCGCGACACCGAGTATAACAGACCGACCATCAGAGTTAGCAACGGATATTTCCGAGCGGCTAAACCGCGCCATCTGCGAACATCTACTCTCCGCATTCGCGCCCGACAACACAAAATCACTGCGCCCCTTCTCGGCTCCAGAAGCCGCCGAATTGCTCGGCGTGTCCGGCCAGTTCATGCGTAAGGTCCACGGCGAAGGCACGATCCCGGAGCCAAAAGACATCCGCGCAGGCCGCCGCTACTACAGCGCTCATGAGCTGTGGGAAGCCCGCCAAATCCTTGAAAAAGTGTCTCGAACAAAGGGCAGATACGTCCCTGGCCGCATGGAAGGTGAGCGACTGCAAGTCTGGCAGTTGATGAATTTCAAAGGCGGCAGCAGCAAAAGTACGTCGACCATTCACCTAGCCCATTATCTGGCACTCCATGGCTATAGGGTGCTTGTCGTTGACCTGGACCCGCAAGGGTCTCTGACGTCTATGTGCG
>JAPKCR010000066.1 GCA_026421135.1 Sulfitobacter sp.
GATCAGAATTACCGGCCAGTATTTCCCCGCTAGAAAAAGAACGGGCAAAAACGCAACTAAACACTCCAATGTGTTCATCTGGACACGGTACATGCGTTCAAAACCGTCATGGCCAGTCATTGCAGGGGCCTTAAGGCCACTTTCTCTCCGCTGAGCGCCGACCGAATATCCAAAAAATAGAAACTGAAAGATAGCAAAAAGAGCGACAAGATCGATGAGCGGCATTATAAGTCCTCGTTGAAATCCAGAAGATCGGTAACCAAGGATTGCTTGGCCTTTTTCCGAGGTATCGTTTCGTCAATCTATTTCGGAAGTACAACGTTGGATTCAATAGATTGGGGCACTCGCCCTAAACTGCTCGATATTGAACAGGCGCAACCGTCCATGACCGCGCTTGTATTAAAAACAGAGGCATTGTGTTACCATCGTTTAGTAATTTCAGAAATTTCTGCGTCAAGTTTTCTTAAGCGGCTCATTATGACATCTGAGGATTAACAACATTTTGATGAACAATGGTATCCGAGTTGTTGAAGCCAAAAGGCTTGATAGATTGGGTACTTGCTATCCGATCTACGAGAGATTTGACGGCCATGAGAATGTTGGTTTGCCGCCTCAGATCCGTGCGGAAATCAATGGACCAGGCATCATATTTAGGGAATCTGCTGAATTCCCTTTTGCCGAGACTAGTTTCACTCCCTATGACCGCATAAGCAAAGAAACGAGTCAGCCATTGCATGACGAAAGCTTGCTTTCTGAATTGGCCAAAAAGATGGCTGAATGGCCAACACGCTGGGGAAAGCACCGCTTTAACGCCAATGGTATTCCTGCAGCCTATACGTATCTGGGGCAACTGATCGCCCATGATCTGACCCACGACGATCCGCCCGCGTTTCCTGTCCGATATCGCAGTGCCTATCTCGATTTTAATTCGGTGTTCGCGCGCGATCTCGAACTTTGCGCGGGCGCGTCAGTCCGAGAGGGCGGCGGGTTTGCCCTCGGCAGCACAACCGCCAATCAACAAGATGATTTGCCGCGGACCAAGTGCGGCGAAACGATCTTGCATGACAAACGCAATGACCAAAACCTGACACTGTCGCAACTTGTTGTGCTGATCACCAAGTTTTATCAGTTTCTCGCCATAGGCAGCGCCGACGCGGCCGAGGCCCGTCTGGTTGCACGCCGCCATTTGCAATGGATCGTCCTATACGACTATCTGCCCCGCGTAATTGATCCGGTTGTATATCGCGACGTGATCCGTTCGCGGTCATGGCCCCTGCTGGGAGAGGGCGCAGGTTTGATCCCAATCGAATTTGCAGCAGCCAGTTTCCGTCTGGGTCATGCGATGGTGCGTTATGTATATCCCCATTGGCGGCGAGGAGGGGGCGGCGCTGATCTAAGTGACTTGCTGCATTTTACTGGTCACAGCGCGGCCTCACGTCTCGGCTGCATCGAAGGGGAGGCTCGGTTGCCGGATGATTGGACCGTTGGGTGGCCCTTTCTGTTGCCCTCGGAGGAGAATAGCACGCGCACCAGCCTGTCTGCCGCAATTGATGAAAACCTTGCGTTGGACATGTTCAATTTGCCGGACTCGATAGGGGATTGTGCGATGTCTGCGCCGACTCCTGCCGGGACAAAAAATGGCACGTTTAACCTAGCTGAACATACGTTGATCAGGGGCAACCGTTTGCGAATTGATAGCGCGCAAGCCCTGTCTTCAGTCGCGCACGCGCGGCTGAAAGAAGCTGGTGCCTCGCCATTGCCGCGCCGTTTGCCTGCCCTGCGCGTGGCGCAAACACGCTCGCCCGGCCTTAGCGATTTTCTCATGTCTGATACTGCCGCATCCTTGCGCCACGAAACCCCGCTTTGGTTCTATTTCCTGCGCGAGGCGGATGTGCACGCGTCCGGCCAACATTTCGGCCCGCTGGCCAGCCGCATCACGATGGAAACCATCTATCGCGCGATCTGGAACGATCCCGACAGCATTTTACGAACCGATTTCGCACCGGACTTTACTGATAAAGACGGAAAGTTCGGCCTGAAAGACTTGCACGCTGTTGTGCAGAAACATTGGAAACCAGAAGCTTGAAAAGGAGAATGCTATGCCATCACTTTTGATTACACAGAATAATAGTCTGACTGGTCCACTTTACGGGGATTGGAATGACCCCGATAAGAGGCAAAAAGGTCAGGTATTTACTGGTGAGACCCTCCTCAAAAGTTTCAAGGTGTCTCCGACCGATCCGGAACATATCGTCAGGACGACAATCGGCACCATCCTTTCTAAAACGTACTCTATCTGGTTGCGGTACGATGGAGAAGAAAACGAGAGCTTTGCTGTCATCACTGAATTTCTCGATGAGACGCTAAACGACGAAGAGCAGAGACTGGCACCCTTTGTTGGCGGACAGATTAAGCTTACCTATTACCAACTAGAAGTAACAGCAGCCAATGTGCCGATCCAGACTGTGGGAGGGCCCGAGAAAATAACGCTTATTGTACAGAAGGACACTTCGCCAAAAGACAAGAAAAACAAGAAAATGAATATCGTCGTCCCCAGCGATTACGCGCTGTTCGATGACGTCACTTTGGACAGGAAAAAATACCTAAAAGCGATGACGGAAGATATCGAGGCCTTGGACCCTACCGATGATATCCCATACCTGCTGTCTTCTCTGACCTTCAGGCGTTGTCTCTAAACTTTGCCTGACATCGCGGCATTCAGGGCGTCTTCCAGCGCGTCACGCTCAGCGGCGTGCTGGATGGGATAGGCAGATACAAACCAGTCGCGCACATCTTCGGGCGTGGGTGATGTTTCCCCATCCCAGACGGCTGTGACGTCATGGACAAGCTTGTCAAAGGCTGTCCGCGCAGCGGCCAACTGCCCGCTGCGCGCAAGTGCGGCGGCGGTCCAACCCGGGTTGTCGATAATCCGGTCATCTGACCGTGCCGCTGCCGATATTGCGCCCGCGTCATCGCCACCAAGAAAGCGGACGGATGCCGCGTAGCACCATTGGTAGTCCAACAAGACTGGCGCGCAATTCAGGCAATGCTCAAGCACCCGCGCGGCGCGATCATGTTCGCCCAAGAAGCTAAAGCCCATTGCGCAGGACGCAAGCGTACGGGGGCTATGAGGATTAAGGCGTTCAGCCATGTCCATATTGAGCGCTGCCCGATCGAAATTCCCTTTGAGCGCCGAAGACCACGCCAATGCCAACCGATTACGTGCATCTAATGGATCAAGCCCCACAGCGATATTGCTGGCCTCTAAGGCCCGTTTCGCCAGCGCTGGATCGCGCTGCAGGCCGGGACGAACAACATGCAGAACATTAAGGGCACTTGCGAGGCTTGCGTGGGCTGGGGCGAATTCAGGTGCGCGCTTGATCAGTTTCTCAAATCTGGCAATGCCTTGTTCAAAGGCCTGCTTTGTCCATTGTGTCAGCAGCCGCTCACCAGACAGCCATTCATCCACAACGGCATGATGCGCACTGGTTTCAGCCTTGGCCGAACGATCCGTCGATACATACATTTCGAACATTGCCGCGATACGGCTGACGGCCTGTTGCCGGGATTTGGACATCTGTTCGGACCCGATGTCCAAATCTTCGCTCCAGACAATACGACCACTTTCTACAGCGCTGAGAGTGAGCGTCGCGTGGACGTCATCTTTGGTTTGGGACGCACTCAAAACATAGTCCGAGCCAGACTTTGGCAGCGCGTCGTGATCACTTTGGTCTCCTTCGACGACGGACCAACTCCGGAAACGGGAAAGCCCTGAGACAATCTCTGATCGAAAAGAGGCGAGCCTTGCTCGCGACGCCTTTGACGTCCCCTCAAAATTCCTAAGCTGGATCCTGAGCGGTGCCAGAGGGTCTCGCAAATTCGGTGCGGATAGAATCTCTCCTCGCGCCGCCGCACGCGTTTCAGGACGCGGTTCTAGCCCGTACCGCGTGGACAAGTTTTGAGCGAGCCTATCATAAACGCGCATGGCTGCCGCAGTGTTTCCTATGACGGTCAAGCTTCTCATCAGGCGTCGCGCGGCACCTTCGTGACAGGGTTCCATATTGAGGATCGAAGTTGAAATGCTACGGATAGCCGGGTCTGAATCGTCACTGACCTTCTGCATTTCAGCCTCAAGTACCGAAACCAATTGCTCGCGGACATCACTGCGCACCAGCGCCAGCCAAGAGGTAACCACGGGGTTGAGCTCACCAAGCCCGGAAAAGATGCGCTCCAGCCAGTCGCCTTCAATCATCAGGATGTCATCCAACTTGCCCCGTGCCGCGTTTCGAACAATTCGGTCTATGTCCGTCTGAACCAAATCCGGTTTCAACGACGCAACTTCGTCCTTTATAACGAGCGCACCACCAATCGCTTTCTGCAACGAACAGAGCGCTAGATGCGAAGCCTTGCGTGCGGCCTTTAGGCTTGCTTCAGGTCGAAGAAATGCACTCAGACGCCCCACTGCTTCAGCGTTGCTGGGGGCCATGGCGAGGTAGGCCAGAAGCACTCTCGCGTCCTGTGTCCCCGGCAAGGCGTGTGGGACCCCATTGGTGTGAAGTTTCGGCCCGCCGATGACTGAGAGGTGCAAGACATTACGTCCACTTCCTTTCCCTGGCAAAACTGGCCCTACATCCATCTGGAAAGGCTCGTAGGTGCCCGGTAAATTGTACAAACGTTGTGGACCTAACGACAAAAACTTTTGCCGCTTCTCGTCCGTAAGTTTGACAAATACTTCCCGAGAGACGCAAACCCCACCGGGTTGGGAAAGAGGCTCGAGGCGGGCTGCGACATTGACCGCATGGCCGAAAACATCATCTTTCGTCAACTCAACCACGCCAGAGTTGATCCCGATTCTAAAAGCATATTCAGTTGTCTGAGCTTCGATTTTGGATTGAACCTCTATTGAAAAATCCACTGCGTCCTGCGGATTATCAAACAGAGCCAAGATCCCATCGCCGGTCGTTTTCACCACACGGCCAGCGTGACGCGCACTGGAGTCTTTGAAGAGACTGAAGCACCGTTGCATGAAACGCAGGGTCTTGGCTTCGTCTTCAGCGACATGGGTGCTATAAGAAATTAGGTCCGCAAATAGTATGGTGCGAAGCTGTGGCGCAGTAGCGTCACTTTGAACTCGGCGCTTTTTGAGGGCGCTAACCATTGGGAATTCATATCCTGCCAAATGATGCGATATTGGTTAACACTTAGCATGGACGCGTAAATTGAACTACCGAGAATTAGAGGATCACTTTGATCTCATTCCTGTCAAACGCGCTCTCGACCCCTGTCACTACGCTTTCTGCGTACCGAACCAACGCGCCTATGCACGCTGGCCTGCATTTCCGGCTGCTGCACGCCCCCATTCCGGCCGGGCAGCGGCCGGGCGTGGGGTGGATGCGGCGCAGTGCAAGGCTAGCGCATTTGGCGAAGCCGTTGAATTGGCAAGCTCTTGTGCCTGGGGTGACGAGACGTTGATTACGGCAACTGAACGCGAAATCGGGCCGAAATCATTATCGCCCGAAGCGTTGAACGGGTTCTCGACCCGCCAGTTGGCCAACCGCGCGGTATGGAATGCCTCTCCGTTCGCGGAACTTGACTGGTGCCCTCCTCCATTCGACAACTCTGATCCCATCGACTGGATCAGCGCATCCCTGTTGTCGGGTGAAACCTGCTTCGTCCCCGCCGACTTTGTGTTTGTCGGACGAAAAAACCCAGGTGATGCGAATGCCGTTTCTATTGCAACCACGTCCGGCTGTGCATCTGGCGAAACCGCTGCCTCGGCTAAGTTGACGGCACTTCTTGAATTGATCGAGCGCGATGCGGTCGGCCAGTGGTGGTATGGTCGAATACCGCGCCCTCGGTTGCCTCTAGAACGTCTATGCTTACCCGACGAAATTTCCTCCTATCTGCGGCAACGCACTCGGCAGACGGTCCTATTTAACCTCACTACTGAACTGTCTGTTCCCGTTGTCGCAGCTGTTTCTTACGAACCTGATGGCAAAAACCTGGCCATGGGTTTTGGCTGCAATCCTAATTTCAGCCAAGCAAGTTGCTCGGCTGTGACTGAACTTTTTCAAACTGAAATTGGGCTTGTGCAACGCCAACAGCAAGATGACCAATTGCTTGAGATATGGCTACACAGCGCAAGTCGAGACACTTTACCGATTTCAGAAACAACGATAACCGCATCAGACTTACCGAACGGAGGGCTCGAAACCGTCGTCGATTGTCTGACAAAACAAGATAGGGCCTGCGCATTTGTGGACCTTTCGCGACCGGAGTTTGGAAATTTCGTCTTTCGCGCCATTGTTCCAGACATGTGGTCAGACAAACCGCGACTAGCTGGCTTTGAGCGAGCAGGTCTACCAGAACCAACTTGCGTTCTCCCTCTGCTGGTCTGAATCAAAGCGTTGAGAGATGACTTAGAGCACTCCGAAAAGGCTCCGAACTTGTGGGCGGGTTTTGCGATCCTTTTCTGACAAGAAACCCCTAGCGCCAGCAACGACCAATACCCCCTTCGTGTCTGACCGATACCCGGTCACCTAAGTTTTTGTGACTTACTTTCGCGCGCCCACGAACATGATACCTGCGCCTTGCGGATCATCTGCCTGAATCATCCAACCGCTATTGTCCGGCAACTCATCTGGGCCCAGTCGGACAGTACCGCCGGCTTTCTCTATCGCGGACTTTGCCTTATCGATATCAGCGACCTGCATAGCGAAATTCCAGTAGGGAATGGTTTTTGGATCAGGCGCATCCATCATCGCACCGATCATATCGCCGTTGAGGTTGATAAAAGTGTAGTCTGCCGCTGGCCCCATTGGCATTACGCCGCCGTGCTCCCAACCAAATAATTTGCTATAGAAATCTAATGCCGCCGTCTGATCGGACGTTACCAGCTCATTCCAGCATGCGTGACCGGGCTTCATCGGCGCAAAGGCCGTGCTGTCCTCTTCACTATTGCCGCGCATCAGGTAAAAACGGGCACCTTGCGGATCCGTGCAAAAGGCAAACCGCCCGACTTTGGGGATATCAGATGGTTCGATATCGATCCGACCGCCGAGCGATTTTACCTTTTCTGCCGATGCATCAACGTCATCAACGCCGAAATAGACAAACCACATGTCCGGCATCGCCTTCGCGTGTTCGGGCGTCCGGATAAAGCCGGCAATTGTCGTACCTTCAGCTGAGGCCACGCGGTAATCGCCGCCCGGAGCTGCGGGCATTGGCTCAAATTCCCATCCCATGACCCGTTGATAGAATTCTTGCGCCGCATCGGGGTGCTGCGTCATCAGTTCGTACCAGATGGGGGTGCCTTCCCGATTGGTCATTGGTCTATCCCCATTGTTTTCATGAATTAACCGGTCCTATTATTCGTCGACAATTGATTGAAACCCACCATAAATCATACGTTTACCGTCGAACGGCATGTCCTTGGCCATTTCCTCAAACTGCGGGTCCTCCATCATCGCCTTCATTCCCGCGTCACGTGTTGCCTTGTCGGGCCACTCCAACCATGAAAACACTACGACTTCGCCTTCTTCCGCTTTCACAGCGCCGCGAAAATCGGTGACTTTGCCGACAGGCACGTCGTCGCCCCAGCATTCGACCATTCGTATTGCACCGAGTTTTTTGAATATCGCGATCGCCTGTCTCGCGTGATCAATGTACTTTTTTTTGTTAGCGGCAGGCACCGCTATTACAAATCCATCCACATAGTTCATTGTCGTACTCCCTTGCGTGTTGAGTTCAATATTGAGGCAGTTCGAAAAAGTATTCGATGTAGCGATCATTGCGCTGGCGGCTTCGCTAATCGTATCTATCAAGGTCAAAATCGCGGAGGGCCGGAAGCCAATACTCCAAAGCCGTGCGCTGCACTTGTTAACCTGATGAAATGGTTATCAAAGGTACTGGTATTCACTATAGCGGACACTCAAGTACCTGTCGTCGAAGCCCGCTTGGTCCGCACTGACTACATTAGTCTGGATTGCGACGAGGGTAAGCGTTCAGCCCCAAGCGCGCGTAGCTACCTATAAAATCAACAACACTGCTTGTTTTCGCGACCTGTCCAACCGACAGCCTGTCACGTTTGCTGTCTATGAACACTAACGACAAAAGCAGCACCAAGATGCCCGCTGTATTATCGCATGATCGGTAGTCACAGCACCCCTAGTCTAGGAAGTGGGGATGACACTTGATCTCATCAGATATTCAGGAGGCATCACAGCATAGAGTTATATTTGAACATCATTTCTTCTCCGTCAAGATCGATGATATCTGACCAGAAAGTCATTTTGGGATACTCATAGAAATCCCTGAACCTTTTCAATAGGTCCTACATCGCGGCGTCAAGAATCGCTGATGTCAGTTTCGGCAAAGAATCCCGCTTTGCCAGTATCTCTACATTCTGCAGATCTTTTACAGCAGAATCATTGGTACCGGACACAATCGAATCCCCAGTACCAACACGTTTTTCAAGCACCCACATTGCCAGCATTGACCGGCAAACCGATCACCCGCATTTGCTGTGACCGCAGCTGCCGCAAGTCATGCAGCCTTCCACCATG
>JAPKCR010000659.1 GCA_026421135.1 Sulfitobacter sp.
GGCAGCGATGGGGGTGGAATTTACCCATGTCACACTGCACGTCGGTGCGGGTACGTTCTTACCCGTCAAGGTAGACGATATATCCGACCATAAAATGCACAGCGAATGGGGGCAGGTCAGCGCCCAAGCCGCGTCCGAGATCGCGGCCACCAAAGCAGCAGGCGGGCGCATTATTCCCGTGGGCACCACAGCGCTGCGCCTGATCGAAACCGCCGGCCGCAGCGGGGCCATTGAGCCGTGGGAAGGCGACACCGATATTTTCATCACGCCGGGGTTCAAATTTAACGTCGCAGACGCGCTGATGACCAACTTTCATTTGCCGAAATCCACGCTAATGATGTTGGTCGCCGCATTGATGGGACAAGAGGCGATAAAGACCCTTTATGCCCACGCGATTGCTTCGAATTATCGGTTCTTTTCCTACGGTGACGCATCGTTGCTTTTGCCCGAGGCGCAAAAACCCGCCTGAGTGTCGTTCAAGGGGATGACTTATCCCGCGAACAGGATCAGGGAGGATCAGAACGAGAGATAGGATTCGGGTGATGCTAAAGGTTTTCGCAAGCGTATGGGCGCTGCTGCTGGGTATGTGTTTGCTGATGATCGGCAACGGCATGCAGGGTACCCTTTTGGGTATCCGGGGCGGTATCGAAGATTTCTCGACCCTCCAGATGTCTATTGTCATGTCGGCCTACTTTGCAGGATTTCTTGGCGGGTCGCGCATGGCACCCGGCATGATCCGGCGGGTCGGGCACGTGCGGGTGTTTGCCGCCGTTGCGTCGATGATTTCGGCGGTGATGATCCTCTATCCGACATTCCCCAACATCATCGTCTGGTCCTTTGGCCGGGTGTTGATCGGGTTTTGCTTTTCCGTGGTTTATGTCACGGCAGAAAGCTGGCTGAACAACGCGGCGACCAATGAAAACCGGGGTCAGGCGCTGTCGCTGTACATGATCGTGCAAACGGCGGGAATCGTGATTGCGCAGGCGCTGCTGCTGACAGCGGACCCGTCCGGTTTCGTCTTGTTCGTTATTCCATCGGTGCTGGTCAGCCTTGCCGTCACACCCATTTTGCTTGCGGTTAGCCCGACGCCCGCATTTGACACCACAAAACCAATGAGCTTGCGCAGCCTGATGACCGTATCACCGCTGGGCTGTGTGGGAATGTTCTTGCTGGGTGGCGTGTTTTCGGCACAATTCGGCATGGCGTCTGTTTATGGGGCCGAAGCTGGGCTGACAGTCGCGCAAATTTCGATTTTTGTGGCAGTGTTTTTTATCGGGTCGATGTTGCTGCAATACCCCATCGGTTGGGTGTCTGACCGGATGGACCGTCGCCTGCTGATCGTAATCACCTCGGTCGTTGGGTTTTTAGGGTCGATTTTGGGCATGATGATGGGCCATGTGTTCCCTGTTCTGCTGGTCTCGGCATTCATAGTCGGGGGGATGTCGAACCCGCTGTATTCCCTTCTGATCGCCCACACGAACGATTTTCTTGACCTTGAAGACATGGCCGCCGCATCCGGTGGGATGTTGTTTATCAACGGCTTAGGTGCAATCATGGGGCCGATTATCACCGGTTGGATGATGGGCACGGCTCTTGGACCGGGCGGCTTTTATCTGTTCACAGCGGTCTTGTTTGCGGTGCTTGCGGTCTACGCATTTTACCGTGCCACAGTGCGGCCCGCACTTAGCACCGATGAGACCAGCCAATACGTGCCATTTTCGGCGGCATCAGCGACTTTGGCGGTCGAAGTTGCGCACGAATGTGCCGTTGAACATGACCAAGCCGAGGAAAACGCCGCCTAATTGTGGGTATTGTGACGTTTTTGTTACAAAACTTGTGTTTCAAAGTTGCTATAATCCTCGTTAGCTAGGTTCTAGGGAATAGCTATGCAAAGGAACGCAATGTGATTGGACCCGAGGATATTCTGAAGTTCTGGCTTGATGATGCCGGAGCGGAAAAATGGTACGCCGTTGACGCGGAGTTTGATCAAGGCATCCGCGACCGGTTTCTGGAGACATGGGAAGCGGCCTGCGCCGGCAAATATTCACTGTGGTTGACCTATCCGACAGGGGCCTTGGCCTACGTCATTCTAACGGATCAGTTTCCCCGCAACATGTTCCGCGGGCAGGCACGTGCCTTTGCGTCTGACCGTCTGGCACTGGCAGCGGCGAAAACCTCGATCCACAAAGGGTGGGATATGCGTATCGACCCACCCGCGCGGCAGTTCTTTTATCTGCCGATGATGCACTCAGAAAACCTGATTGATCAGGAACGCTGTGTCCGTCTGATGTGCGAGCGGATGCCGC
>JAPKCR010000067.1 GCA_026421135.1 Sulfitobacter sp.
TGGCGATAGCTGCGACCAAAACCTGTGCTGCCCCGATAGTTGGTGTCCAACACAGCAAACCCGCGCGAGGTGAAAAACGCGATGTCCAAGGACAGCGCGCTTGAGGCAGATGCACTTGGCCCGCCGTGGATCACGATGATTAGGGGCGGGAGTTCATCCCCCGGCCCTTGGTAATCGGGATTACAGGGCGCGTGATAGAACGCATGACTGGGTTCTGTGCCACCATAGCCATCATCGACCGGAAACGAGATTGCCTGCGGAGGCTTAAGACATGCCCGCGCCGCGTCGCTTAGCCCAGGATTAGCACTGCGCAGAACGGTGACCTCGAAAGTTTCAAGATCAAGCCTCACCAACTCCGACGGCCCTTGAAACTGGCCACCAAAAAAGACGGCAAAGCCCTTGCCGACCCTCAGATGGGTGATGCTGGTATAAGGCAGGTCAACATCGCGCTCATAGCCGGTTGTCACATCGACCCGTGCCAGCCGCCACAGCCCACCCGAAGTATAAGCCGCGAGAATTTGCGTATTTGTAATGAACCCATAGCTCGACACTCCGAGCCGCCAAAGCGGTGCCGTAAATTCTGCTTCTTGCTGCGTGACGGCGACCAGATCGTCGCCCTGGACGCGGTAGATATTCCACCAGCGCGTACCGTTGATTTCGTTTCGGTCGCTGACACAATAAAGCTGACCATCAGGCGACCAAAGAGGCTCGGCCATGGCTTCGTCGGAATAGCGCATGGCGTTCTGCAATACGGGGTTCAGGTCCGGATCAATCTGGGTGGCCGGTTTGCCGCCAATGGTCCTGATGTCAGTCGCATTGCCCTGCGCGTCCAAGTTGGCGACCTGCAACCGTGTGCCTTCCCAAGGCATTGACGGGTAATCCCACGTGAGCCATGCCAGTTGATTCCCATCGGGAGACAGGCGCGGTGAGGCATAAAAATCACCACCGGTTGCAATGGTGATTGGCAGCGCGTCGCCTGCCATATCCATCGCGACCATCGTTTGCTGGGCCTGACCGTTCAACAGGACGTCGCTGCGTTCTTGCACCGCGAAAATGAGCCCCCGCGCAGCATCAGGTTCCATATCGGCAAAATGCACGGGTTGGCGTGGGGTGATGGGTTTGGGAAACTGGCCCACGGCCTGCCGGTATATGCGCTGGTCCTTGGTCTGAGGGAAATCAGAGGTGGCAAAGTTGGTAAACCACACGGTCCCGTCCTTGGCAGCCATTGCACCGCCGCCATAGGAATTCACCAATGTGCGCGCGCAGAAACCTTGGGGGGTGATGTCCTCGGGGCCATCTTCACCCATGCGTACAACCACCGACCGCCCCTTTTCGTCGGGGCGGCTTTCGACCCATAGAATTTTATCGCCATCCAGCGCCAATTGTTCGAATTTCACCGCCCCCGCCGCAAGGTCTTGCGCCGCGATAGGTGACACCCATGAACCGTAAGCCTCTGTCTTCACATCCATTCCTTATGCTCCACGCCATGGCCGCAGGTTGTTTTTCTCAACGATCACCTTGGTCTGTTCAATCGCCGTTTCCTTGAACGCCTCAAGGACCATGGGCAGCCAATTGCCTTTTTCTGTTGCCGTAACCCAAGGGTCTTGTGTGGTGGACACCAGAAAGTTGATCCCTGCCCCGTCCGTAGGGTTTAGCGATAGCCGCGCGCCAAAGGCGTCAACAAATTCCTGACCGTAATCGCCAACCTCAAAGCTGGAGGACGTGACGAACATCGGCTGTTTGGGCACCTCGCCGCCGTCATAAACGCCAATGCTGAGCGCTTGAAACATCGCAGTGTTAAAGTCGTTGGCCAGTGCCACATCAGTGTTCCACCCATCAGCGGCGCGGAAATTCAGCGAATAGGTGACGATATTCTGATCCGACCCCATCTCGCGGAATACTTCTTGGGCGTCGGGGTTGTCGGCAAAATATGCCAACAGATCATCATTTTCGCGCGGCACAATTTCGTTGCGGATCAAGGCAAGTTGAGCGGCGATTTCAGCTTTGGATTTGCCTTGCTTTTCGGCGGGCAGACGCTGGAACGGCACCACCTTAAAACAGTCCTGTTCGCTCGCAACTGCCATCAACTGCGCGTAGAACCGTTTGGAATTAAAGATACATTTGCCTAGAAGCTTGCCATAACCCGACTGATCGGGCCGAATGATTGCGTGGGACAGATACACACCTGCCGCTGCTGCTCCGGGTTTGGACCCCTCGATGCCATAAACCCCCACCGTCGGGTCAACGCCCCCGTGAAACACCACTGGCGCGGTAAAGGCGATCAGATCGCGCATCGCACCATTGCGATAGCACAGCGAACCCGCCGGATAGGGAATGAATCCCGCCTTGTGCGGATCAACGGTCTGCGTGTCGGCATATTGCAACGCCTCGTACTGGCGTGTGACATAGTCGCTCATCACCATTGCAGGGGTGTGTTCCTGCGCACCTTGCTGGCTGTCGGGTTCCGGATGGCGCGGCTTGCGCAGGATTGACGCAAAATAGCCACCCCACGCGCCGTCGACGTGAATGGTAAATTCCATCCCCTTTTTGCGATACTCTTCGCGCAGGGCAACAATGTCGGCCAATGGGTCAACCGAGCTTTCCTCGGTCGTGCCAAGAACAGCCACCACTTCAAGAACGGGCCGGCGGTTCTGATAGCAATTCTCTATCTGTTCGCGCAGATGATCCATCAGCATGCGGCCGTCCAGATCGACATATGTACTTTGAACGTGGTTCGCGCCCAATCCCAACAGCGCTGCCCCTTTGGGCCACGAATAGTGCCGCGTGCTGGGGGCCATTATGACAGGCAGTTGGGTGACGTCTTTTAGGTAGGTGCGGTGCATGTCGGCCAGCCCGATGTTTTGCACAGAATATTTGTTCAACACGTCCTTGATGGTATCCGCCGAAATACCGCAGTCGGACTGAAGCCGCGGCGACAAGCCAATCACCTCGTCCACGCCAAGGTTCATCAGCGTCCAATTATCCAGCTCGGTCAGCTTGGCGGTGCCGCCTTGTACCAGCGTGACCGTGAATTCCTTGGCTACCGCCATCGATGGCTCAAGCTTGATCGCGTTGGCCAGCGACACGGGGAGATAGGTCAAATTGCGCGCCGCCCACATGCTTTCTGCGTTGGCGACCGACCCGTCACAGGTAATATGCGCCCAAGGGACGATGGTGCCCGGTGGCACGGTCGCGGACTCTGGGACGGTATATCCTAACATCCGCGCCAGATCCTTGCCCACCTCGATCTCAAGCAAGGTCGTAACCGGTGATGCCTCGGCTGCGACGTTGTTTTGATTGTACAGCATCGCGGCGAAGTACCCGACAAACCCCGGCATCGTGCAGTCCCAGTACATATGCGACTGGTTGCGATAGCTAGACAGCGGGATCGACCCGTGCAGGGCGTGCAGCATGTGATCCAGCTGGGTCTCTAGCGCTTCGATGGTGGCTTTATACTCGGCTGATGCTTTGATTTTGTCGGTCACATATACCGGATCACGAAATTGCCGACCGTACTCCCGCCGCGCGCCTGCATTGGCAGCGACAGCTTTGCCGACCATCTCGTGCATCACGGCTTCGTTTTCTCCCATCGGGCCAATAAACCAGCCCGCAAGCGAAGGCGTCCCCTTTTCATTCAACAAATCCAAGCGGTTGTTCGCCTGCGCCTGCGCGTGCATTGCAGACACGACTTTCGCGAAATGCGCTTTGCTATCATGTGTGGTCATAAAAATAGGCCTCTTGGAAAACAGGATGAGATTAAGGGTCGCGCAAAAATGCGATGCCCTTTTTTATAAAAAAGCGGCGAAATCGTTAACTATATTAACGATATTCTATCAAACTTTTTGCCCTGAGGTCAAAAAAGTGACCGCAGGCTATTAATGTGTTTGATCGTTGGGTGGGCCTAGCGCCCTATCGTGGCATCAGCGCGTTTGCAGTCTTTCGATGATGCTTGCGGCAGTCACGGTCCCGATGGTCTTTCCGCCTTCTTCGACCGCGATTTCGCCGACCTGGTCACCCAGTTTTTGGATAAGATCATCCACCGGCGTTTCAGCCGAAACATGGGTCGGAGCGCCCCCTGCCACCGGCCCCATGACATCGCGTGCCGTCAAGACGCCAAGCGGGTTCATATTTGCCACAAACTCGGCGACATAAGGCGACGCCGGGTTTGAAAAAATCTCGCGCGGGGTGCCGCATTGCACGATACGTCCGCCTTCCATGATCGCAATACGCCCGCCCAATTTGAACGCCTCGTCCAAGTCGTGGCTTACAAAAATAATGGTGCGTTTCAGTTCGCGTTGCAGATCCAACAGCTCGTCTTGCAGCCGTGTGCGGATCAACGGATCAAGCGCCGAGAAAGGTTCGTCCATCAGCAAAATCGGGGCTTCGGTCGCAAACGCTCGGGCCAGACCCACACGTTGTTGCATGCCCCCCGACAGGTCCCCTACCTTGCGATCTGCCCAATCGGACAGACCCACAAGGGCTAGCTGTTTATCTGCCCGGTCAAGCCGTTCTGCCTTGGGGACATCGGCCAGTTCCAAGCCCAATGCCACGTTGTCGCGTACCGACCGCCAAGGCAGCAGGCCAAACTGTTGAAACACCATCGACACGCATTCACGACGTACACGGCGCAAATCAGCGTCAGAACTGGCAGCGATATTGCAAGACCAACTGCCATCATTAACGCGCACAGTGCCCCGCGCCATCGGGTTCAATCCATTCACCGCCCGCAGCAACGTGGATTTACCCGAGCCGGATAGCCCCATCAACACAAGGATTTCGCCAGATTTCACATCCAGTGAACAGTTATGGACACCCAACACCTGGCCGGTTGCGACTTCGATCTCGGCACGGTCTTGGCCCGCATCCATCAAGGGCAACGCTTGTTCAGGCTTGTCGCCGAACACAATGGAAACATTGTCAAATTCAACAGCATTCTGGGGGGTGGTTTTCATATCAGCGCTCATTTCCGTGTCACCCGCAGCATACGGTCAAGCATAATTGCGACGACCACGATAATCAGCCCGGATTCAAACCCAAGCCCCGTATTGACAGAATTCAGTGCCCGCACAACCGGCACACCTAAGCCATCAGCGCCCACAAGCGCCGCGATCACGACCATGGATAGCGATAGCATGATCGTCTGGTTCAGCCCTGCCATGATCTGCGGCAAGGCATAGGGCAGTTCGATTTTCCACAAGGTCTGACTTGGCTTTGCGCCAAACGCTTGTGCGGCCTCAAGCAAGGGTTTGGGTGTCGATGCGATACCCAACTGCGTCAAACGGATCGGCGCGGGCAGCACAAAAATCACGGTGGCGATCAGGCCCGGCACCATGCCGATGCCAAAAAACACAATCGCGGGGATGAGATACACAAACGTCGGCAGCGTCTGCATCAGGTCCAGCACCGGGGCCATATAGCGGTACAACTTGGGCCGGTGCGCGGCGGCGATGCCGATCGGCACACCCACGCCCATACACACCACACAGGCTGATAACACCAGGGTAAGGCTTTCGGTGGTTTCCTCCCAATAGTCTTGGTTCAGGATGAACAAGAACCCCAGAAAGATCATCAAGGGGGTTTTCCAGTTGCGCTGGATCAACCATGTCAACGCCGCAAAAGCCGCGATGATGAACAAGGGATGCGGTGTTTGCAGCACCCAGAGGATCGCCTCGATCAACCATTCCATCGCGACTGAAAGACCATCGAACAACCAGCCTGCGTGGACCAGCAGCCAGTCAAAAACGGCTTCGGCAGCGTCGTCTATGGGGATCTTGTTATCGGTGAGCCAGTTCATTGGGGTCTCCGCGAAGGATTGTTACTAAATACAAAAAAGGGCCCACCCATTGGCAGGCCCTTGTGATCATTTGCTGCGCATTATTCGACGATTGTCTTTGCAGCCGCCATTGCATCGCCACCGTCCAATGTGGTGACACCTGCCAACCAAGTGTCCAGAACGGCAGGGTTTGCCTTGATCCATGCGGTTGCGGCATCCGCAGGTTCCTGGCCGTCATCCAGAATTGCGCCCATGATTTCGTTTTCCATGGCCAGCGTGAATTCCATGTTGTTCAGCAGTTTGCCGACGTTCGGGCACTCTTCAACATAGCCCGCGCGCGTATTGGTAAAGACCGAAGCGCCGCCAAGGTTGGGACCGAAAAAATCATCGCCACCTTCAAGATAGGTCAGCTCGAAGTTCGCGTTCATCGGGTGTGGTTCCCAGCCTAGGAATACGACCGGGTCGCCTTTGCCAGTGGCACGTTTGACCTGTGCCAGCATGCCCTGCTCTGACGATTCCTTGACCTCAAAGTCCTTGAGATCGAACGCGTTGTCGTCGATCATCGACTGGATCAGGCGGTTTCCATCATTGCCCGGCTCGATGCCATAGATCGTCGCGTCCAGCGCGTCGGCATTGGCGGCAATATCGGCAAATGTCTTGATGCCCATATCGGCGGCTGCCTTGTTGACGGCCAATGTGTATTTTGCTCCGTTCAAGTTAGCGCGTACGGTATCCACGGTGCCAGCCTCGCGGTAGGGGGCGATGTCGGCCTCCATTGTGGGCATCCAGTTGCCCAGAAACACGTCAACGTCCCCGGCGGCCATTGCGGTATAGGTCACGGGTACGGACAAGATCTTGATGTCGGTCTCATAGCCCAGCGCCTGCAAAACAACAGTGGTCGCAGCAGTGGTGGCTGTAATATCGGTCCAGCCCACGTCGGAAAATGTAATTTCCTCGCAGCCCGAAGCGGACAGGCTGGTGGCAAGGCTAAGCGAAAGGGCCGTGGTGGTGGCGAGAATTTTCATAATGGGTGGCTCCCTGTGTTATTATATTTGATGGCGCATTAGAGCGCTAACACGGCCCGCGATGCAACCCGATTTGTGATGGGTGAAGCAGTGGCGCGCGACCTTGCACAGCACGCACGTCACAGTTAGCCAAGGGACAATCTCCTAATTGGCCCCAAATGATACGGGGGCCCTGCCCCAACAGCAAAGGTTTGCCAGAATGAGCGACGCAGAATGGATTGGCCTGACATGGGGCGCGAATTATCCGCAAGTCACGGTCATCGACGCAACAGGCAAGACAATCGCGCAACATGCAGGGCCAACCGACCTCGCGCCCGGGAATATGGCTGATTTTCTTGCCCCCTATCTGTCAACGCATCGTACCACGCCCGTTTTGTGCGCTGGCCTGCAAGGGATACCCACCGACATGTTCCGTGCTGTGCCAACCGCGCCTATGGCTGGAACAATTCAGATCGGATCGCCAGACCCACGGTTGGCTTTGCATGTCGTACCCGGCTTGCGCCAAGCCAAGCCAACAGATCTGATGCTGGGCTGTGAAACCGCAATCTCGGGTCTGTTGTCGCATGACCCTGAGTTCGACGGCGTCGTCTTTACCGTCGCCGCACAGTCTCGCTGGTCCCATATCAGTGCGGGCGAAGTCGTCAGTTTCCAAAGTTTTTTGACTCCAGTTCTGGCCAACATGCTTTTGTCGAATCCGCCGCTTTCAGAGTGTGTTTCCCATGGCGCGCTGGATGGTGCGGCATTTGCGCAGGCGGTCGATGATGTGATGACACGACCGCAAACGGTTGCCGCTACCTTGGCGCAGATCCCTGCGGATGCGGCGTTAAATGGCGTGGCCAAAAATCTTGCGTGGTCACGGCTGATGGGGTCGCTGATCGGGCTGGAATTGTCTGGCTCGCGTCCCTATTGGTTGGGACAGCGCGTTGCTTTGCTTGGCGATGGCCCACTGACTGACCTCTATGCTACTGCCCTTGGTGGCCAAGGTGTTCAGGTCCAGATACTGTCACGCGACGCTTTATTACTTGAGGGGTTGAAGCTGGCCTGGCGACGGATAAACAGCAACTAATCCGCGAGCGCGGTACTGGCCCTTTCAATTGGTACTACTTTAAAGACAACTACAGCCGGCAATCATCGCGGGGAGCATTAAAGATGTCAGCATTGGGACTAGGTCTGATTGCCGCCTGCGCGTGGGGGTTTCACGACATTTGCGTGCGCAAAGTAAGCCAGACGGTCCCTTTGATGGCATCGCTGCTGACGGTACTTGTTGTGGCGCTGTTGTTTCAACTTGGGCTAATAGCGGCCAGTGACACGGTCGGCCCTTTGCCCCTTAATGCTGTTGTCTACGCGGTCACCGCTGGCTTCTTTTTCCTGATGGCCAGCTTGGCGCTGTATGCTGCGTTTCAGCGTGGGCCGGTGCGTCTGGTTGCGCCGATTATCGCCAGCTATCCAATTTTATCAGTTGCTTGGGCGGCATTTCAAGGCGAAGTG
This sequence comes from Sulfitobacter sp., assembly GCA_026421135.1. GTDB lineage: Bacteria > Pseudomonadota > Alphaproteobacteria > Rhodobacterales > Rhodobacteraceae > Sulfitobacter. The sequence goes on from JAPKCR010000067.1 coordinate 8,287, forward strand.
GTGACAGCACTGCAGTGGGGTGCGGTTTTGATGATCGTGGTTGGTGTTGGCGTGGTTGCTGCACTGGCTGACGATACAACAGGACAGATACCACCAAAGGGCCGGACGATTGCCTATTCGGGAATTGCTGCCATCGGGTTTGCGGGCACTTTTGCGTTTGGCCAGCAGGCGGCTGTACTGGGCGATGAACTTTCTGCGACGGCCCTTACCCGCGTTATCGCATTGACCATTCTCGTTGGGGGTATCGTGGTACTTCGTCTGCCTTTGTGG
>JAPKCR010000068.1 GCA_026421135.1 Sulfitobacter sp.
TTGGAAATGCGCAAAGACATCTCGCCCCGCGCATCTTCCGCAGCTAACATCGACAGTGTGCAAAACCCCGGTTCAAGTGTTTCAGCGCGATAGACGGGCGAATTTTCATTGGATGGGAACAGGATGGTTTGCGTATCGCAGGTTCCAAACGGACCTTCGGGATCGGCACGATCAACATAGTGGCCAACCGCCAACGTAGGAAAATGCGCGCCCTCGTCCCACCATGCGGCAAAGGCCGTTGTCCATTGGTCGGTCTGCGGTATGGCCCAGCTTTCGGTCACGTCGGTGAAACTGCAATCCGGCCCGCCCTGCAAAACACGGTCGGGGCCGACACGCATGACATAGAGATCAAGAACCGCATCACCATCAATGTCGATCGGATAGGCACCGGTTACGCCTGTCGCAAAGCCCGGCACAGGCAACGGCTGAAATGCTATTGCCCCTTTATCGGAGACGTTTTTCAGCAAGATCATTGGCGACGTCCCGCCCGCGGCCACGAGATCGGGCAACCCATCGGAAGAGCAATCAAAAGCCGACACACCGCCGCCGACAAAGTGTTCCCAACCGCCGGTGTACTGATGGTCGGGGAGGGCATCTGTGACGTCTCGAAACATCGGAGCAGATTGTAAAGTTCCGGCTGTCATCGAAAATACAAGGGACAGCCGACAGATCATGCCGCGTTTTCCCCTAACAACGCATCTGTGACTTCGGCCAATGCAAGGGCCGCCGCCCCTTTCGCCCAGACAGACCCGCCCCAAGCGTGAATATCAACGGGGGTGGGCGTGCGCCCAGCGGGAAGTATCATGCTGTTCATCTCAGCCAACATATCGTCGGTGGTCAAATAATCATAACGCATACGCTCGCCGCTCAGGATGATCCGCTCTGGGTCAAACAACTGCACGATATTCGCAAGACCAACGCTCAGGAACCGCCCCGCGCGCCGGAAAATTGCCAATGCCGCCTCGTTTCCTGCATTTGCCTCATCGTAAAGGGTTTCGATCATCGTCATCGCCGAACTGTTGGATCTTGGATCACGATTCAAAGCGGTTCCGGCCTCGCGAGCAAGAGCATAGTCAGCGACATAGGCCTCAAGGCACCCGCGCTGACCACAGCGGCAAAGTGCACCGTCCAACTGCACCTTGGTATGACCCAGCTCCATTCCCGGCCCGAGGGCACCACGGAACAATCGGTTGTTCAGCACCAGCCCCATGCCAACTCCACGCTCAATCGAGACGACAACAAAATTGGACGTTCCCCGGCCTGCCCCGAACCAAAGTTCGGCAAGTGTCAGCAGGTTGGTGTCATTGTCGAGCGACACTGGCAGATCAAGCTGCTCCATCAGCAGTTCGCGCAATGGAATGTCAGTGTCGGTCATGACGGGCGACCATTTTACGATGCCTGTACTTGCATCGACAATGCCAGGCAGTCCGATCCCAATTGCACTGACGTCACCATGGGTCTGGCCCGCCTTATGCAAAAGCTTTTGAATTAGGGTCGAAACTTCGGTTAGGACCTCGGCTGTGGTCTGGCGCAATGCGCCACTGACCAATTGCGCCTCGGCGATGATCGTGCCCGCCAGATCCAGCAGAATGGCGGTGTGGCGTTCGTCTGATAATTTAATCCCGACCACATAGCTGCAGCGCGGTGCGACACGCAACGCGATGGGCGGTCGGCCACGGGCAGGGCCGCGCTGATTGTCCTCAACCTCTTGCAGAAGACCGCGCGCTATAAGGTCTGACGTGATTGTGGTGACCGACCCAGGACTGATGTTCAAGGTACGGGCAACGTCCATGCGTGGCATATGCCCTGCGGCACGCACCTGTTCGAACACCTGCTGACGCAGTGGACGGGCATCATCTTGCGACAGCAGAAGTCGCGGACCACAGCCGGAAAGTATATTTTCACTGCCTTCTAGGCTGCCATTCCGAATTAGTTCGCTGGCCAAACTTTATCCTCCCATCAGAACACGTGATCAAAATACTTCATGCTGGATCACCCGAAATAAGCCGCATTTTCCAGACATCTGTCAAATTATTTGTTTGATTCCGAAAAATTTATTTTGACAACTGAATTAAAACGCGCAACTTCAGTACACGGACAATAACGATGTACTATAGATCATCGGAATCATTTCATCTGGGAGGAAAGAAATGCGTAAACTCTTTATGGCAGCGGCTGTCGCCACTGCCGGATTCACCCATGCCGCAGCAGCACAAGACATCACAGTCGGTGTAAGCTGGTCTAACTTTCAAGAAGAACGCTGGAAAACTGACGAAGCCGCAATCAAAGCTGCTTTGGAAGCTGCTGGTGCGAAATATGTCAGCGCTGATGCGCAGTCATCTTCGGCCAAGCAACTGTCGGACGTTGAAAGCCTGATCGCCCAAGGTGTTGATGCGTTGATCATTCTGGCACAAGACAGCCAAGCCATTGGCCCAGCCATCACAGCCGCTGCTGACGAAGGTATTCCAGTGGTTGGCTATGACCGACTGATCGAAGACCCCCGCGCCTTTTATCTGACATTCGACAACGTAGAAGTTGGCCGCATGCAGGCCCGCGCTGTTTTCGAAGCGATGCCCAAGGGCAACTACGTTATGATTAAGGGTTCGCCCACCGATCCGAATGCTGATTTCCTGCGTGGCGGCCAGCAAGAAGTGCTGCAATCCGCAATTGACTCTGGCGACATCACCATCGTTGCCGAAGCCTATACGGACGGTTGGTTGCCTGCCAACGCTCAGCGCAACATGGAGCAGATTCTAACCGCGCAAGACAACAAAGTTGATGCGGTCGTTGCATCAAACGATGGTACCGCTGGTGGTGCAATTGCAGCGCTAACAGCACAAGGCATGGAAGGCACGCCTGTTTCAGGACAAGACGGCGATCACGCCGCGTTGAACCGCGTTGCCAAAGGCATACAGACCGTCAGCGTATGGAAAGACGCCCGCGATTTGGGCAAGAATGCTGCTGAAATCGCAGTCGCCCTTGCTAGCGGTACTGAAATGAGTGCGGTTGAAGGCGCGCAAGAATGGACGTCGCCGGGCGGCACGACCTTGTCTGCCAAGTTTCTGGCCCCTGTGCCGGTTACCATCGACAATCTGAACGCCGTTCTGGACGCTGACTGGATCTCCAAAGAAGCGCTTTGCCAGGGTGTTACAGACGTCGCAGCCTGCGAGTAATCAAACCAAGCGCATTCCGGCCCCAGTCGGGATGCGCGCCCCCTCTTATTCCTTTTGTGCGTGGGCCGTTTTTTCTAAGCGATGCCCTGACCGCCGAAAGTAACCGCGTCCCAATCCGGAAGCAAATCACATGACAGATTCATCAACTCCCAGGGCTGCCTCACATACCTCACCGACAGCCTCTAAACGTTCGATCCTGACCCAGCTTGAGATTGACACACGCCTGTTGGGCATGATCGGTGCCTTTGTTCTGGTCTGTCTGGTCTTTAACGTGCTGACAGACGGCCGGTTTCTGACGCCACGCAATATTTTCAATTTGACCATTCAAACCGTCAGCGTTGCCATTATGGCCACTGGCATGGTGTTTGTGATCGTCACCCGCCATATCGACCTTTCTGTAGGGGCCATGCTGGCGACCTGTTCGGCCGCGATGGCGATTACCCAAACCGATATTTTGCCCAAGATGCTGGGGCTTGGCCTTGGCCACCCGCTGATCCCTTGGATAGCTATCGCCACTGGTCTGATCGTGGGCACCGTGATCGGCGCATTTCAAGGGTGGCTTGTCGGCTATCTGACGATCCCTGCCTTTATCGTGACATTGGGTGGCCTGCTGATCTGGCGCAACGTGGCGTGGTACATGACAGATGGCCAAACCATTGGACCCCTTGATGAAACATTCCGCAAGTTTGGTGGCATCAACGGCACATTGGGCGAAACATGGTCCTGGGTCGTTGGCATTATCGCAGTGATACTCGCGCTTTGGGCGTTATCATCTTCACGCCGCAACAAAATCAGGCATGATTTTCCGGTAAAGCCGGTCTGGGCAGAAGCGATCGTCGGGTTAATTATCGCTGTCGGGATCCTTGGCTTTGTCGCCATTCTGAACGCTTACCAAGTACCCACCGCACGGCTGATCCGCGAATTCAAAGCAAGCGGTGAGGTGATGCCAGAAGGGCATACAGCCGCCTACGGCATCCCGTATTCTGTACTGCTGCTGATCGCCATTGCAATTGCTATGACCGTCATTGCGAAACGCACGCGGTTCGGGCGCTATATCTTTGCGACAGGCGGCAACCCTGATGCGGCTGAATTGTCCGGTATCAACACACGGTTGCTGACGGTCAAAATCTTTGCGCTTATGGGTGCGCTGGTGGCGTTGTCAGCTGTTGTAGCGTCGGCCCGTTTGACGAACCATTCGAATGACATCGGTACGCTGGATGAATTGCGCGTCATTGCTGCTGCGGTGATTGGTGGAACGGCTCTTGCGGGCGGGATCGGCACCATTCATGGCGCGATCCTAGGTGCCTTAATCATGCAATCGCTGCAGTCAGGAATGGCCATGGTCGGCGTCGACGCGCCGCTGCAAAACATTGTTGTGGGGGCAGTTCTTGTCCTCGCCGTTTGGATCGACATCGTCTATCGCCGCCGCACGGGAGGGAAATGATGACACCTTTAGTAGAGCTAAAGAATATCTCGCTGTCCTTCGGGGGCGTGCGCGCTGTCGATAACGTTTCACTTGATCTTTATCCGGGCGAAGTTGTTGGCCTGCTGGGCCACAACGGCGCGGGTAAATCGACGCTGATCAAGATCCTAGCTGGTGCCTATCAAATGGACGAGGGCGAAATATGGATCGAAGGTAAAAAGGTCAACATCCATTCGCCTCGTGATGCGCGCCGTCACAACATCGAAACGATTTATCAAACGCTCGCGCTGGCAGATAACCTTGATGCACCAAGCAATCTGTTTCTGGGGCGCGAATTAACTAATCGTTTTGGTTTGGTGGACGACGCAAAGATGGAAGCAGAAACGCGCAAAATCATGGCGCGGCTCAACCCCAACTTCAAAAAAATAAGCGAACCTGTTTCCGCGCTTTCCGGCGGCCAGCGGCAATCAGTTGCGATTGCGCGCGCAGTGTATTTCAACGCAAAGATCTTGATCATGGATGAACCCACTGCCGCGTTGGGTGTGCACGAAAGTAAGATGGTCGCAGACTTGATCAAGGAACTGAAGGCGCAAGGTTTGGGCATCTTCCTGATCAGCCACGACACCCGTGAAATGCTGGATCTATGCGACCGCGTATCGGTTATGAAGAACGGCACTTTGATCGGCACTGAAAAAGTCGGTGACGTGACCGAGGATGACATCCTGAGTATGATCATCATGGGCAAAGCGCGCGACGCTGCCTAAGCTTTAACGACGGGGTACCGCATGTTCTTGGGTCTTGATTTGGGCACTTCGGGCCTGAAAGCGCTGCTGGTGGACGGTGATGAAAACATCATCGCCGAGGCCAACGCACCCCTGCAGGTATCGCGCCCCCATGATGGGTGGAGCGAGCAAACTGCTAGTGACTGGTTCACAGCCTGCGAGGCGGCAGTTCGAGGTCTTGGCGTTGATCTGAGAGCAGTCCAGAGTATTGGGCTAAGCGGCCACATGCATGGCGCGACACTGATCGATGCTGATGGCGCGGTATTGCGCCCCTGCATGCTTTGGAATGACACCCGCGCGGCAGTTGAGGCGGCCGAGATGGACGCCAATCCGATCTGGCGCAAGGTGACGGGCAACATCGTCTTTCCCGGATTTACTGCGCCAAAGGTTGAATGGGTCCGGCGTCATGAACCCGATACATTTGCTAAGATCGATAGAGTGTTGTTGCCCAAGGATGCCCTGCGGTTTTGGTTGACGGGTGATTTTGTTTCAGAAATGTCTGACGCCGCGGGCACCAGCTGGTTGGATACAGGTGCCCGCGATTGGTCGGATGAATTACTGGCGCTGTCGGGTCTTTCACGTACACAAATGCCTCGGCTGGTCGAAGGATCCGAGGTTTCTGGTACTTTGAGCGGTCAAATTGCCGCGAAACTCGGCCTGCCAGCGGGGATTCCCATAGCGGGGGGTGGTGGCGACAACGCTGCCTCTGCCGTCGGGATGGGTGTAGTGAAGCCAGGGCAGGCATTCGTGTCGCTTGGCACCTCGGGCGTGTTGTTCGCCGCAACGCCCAGTTACGCCGCTGCACCAGAAAGCGCTTTGCACAGCTTTTGCCACGCCTTACCCAACTTGTGGCATCAGATGGGGGTGATCCTGTCTGCAACAGATGCCCTGAATTGGTTGGCGGGTGTATTAAACGAAGATGCACAATCGCTGACCGCAAATCTGGGGCAATTGCAGGTACCCGGTCGCACGATCTTTATGCCGTATCTAGGCGGCGAACGGACCCCACATAATGATGCCCAAATTCGCGCGGGCTTCCTGCATCTAGGCCATGCAACAGATCGCGCTGCGATGGTTCGCGCGGTTCTTGAAGGGGTCACCCACGCTCTGCGCGACAGCTTTGATGCGATGGTGCAGACAGGCACCAAGATTGATAGCCTGATCGCTGTGGGAGGCGGATCAAAATCCGACTACTGGCTCAAGGCCATTGCGACATCGCTGAACATGCCAATCAAACTCCCTGCTGCCGGTGATTTTGGGGCTGCCCTTGGTGCCGCTCGCCTTGGCCGTATGGCTGCAACTGGTGCGGGGGCAGAAATCGCCGTGCCTCCCCCTGTTTCCCGCGTAATAGAGCCTGACACGCAACAAACAGCAGCCTTTGCGGATGCTCATGCCCGCTATTCCGAGACATACCGCGCGATCAAATCATTGCGCTGAACTATACTTTAGGAGCCTCCCATGACCGACTTTTTCAATGGAATTCCGACGATCAATTACGATCCGGACGCGACACACGATTTCGCCTATCGCAGCTATAACCCTGACGAATTGCTGATGGGCAAAACAATGGCCGAGCATTTGCGCTTTGCCGTTGCGTACTGGCACAGCTTTGCGTGGGAAGGGGGCGATCCGTTTGGCGGCCAAACGTTCGAGCGCCCATGGTTTGGCGACACAATGGCGCATGCCAAGGTCAAGGCCGATACCGCGTTCGATATGTTCAAAATTCTTGGACAGCCCTATTTCTGTTTTCACGATGCAGATGTGCGCCCCGAGGGCGATACGTTCGCCGAAAGCACCGCACGTCTGCACGAGATCACCGATTATTTCGGCGAAAAGATGGAGCAAACAGGCACAAAGCTGCTTTGGGGCACTGCGAACCTGTTTTCAAACCGGCGTTATATGTCGGGTGCCGCTACTAACCCCGACCCTGAGATATTTGCCTATGCTGCCGCGACCGTCAAAGAATGTATCGACGTGACCCACAAGCTGGGTGGTGAAAACTATGTGCTGTGGGGCGGGCGCGAAGGCTATGAAACGCTGCTCAACACCGACATGAAACGCGAGCGTGAACAAGCTGGTCGATTCCTGCAAATGGCCGTGGAATATGCACGTAAAATCGGTTTCAAAGGCGGCATCCTGATCGAGCCTAAACCACAAGAACCTACAAAACATCAGTATGATTATGACGTCGCTACTGTTTATGGCTTCCTCAAGGATTTCGGGCTTGAGAACGAAGTGAAAGTAAACATCGAACAGGGTCACGCAATCTTGGCAGGACACTCGTTTGAACACGAGCTGGCGCTGTCATCCGCGCTTGGGATTTTCGGATCCATTGACATGAACCGCAATGATTACCAATCGGGCTGGGACACCGACCAGTTCCCCAACTCCGTCCCAGAAGTCGCATTGGCCTATTATGAAGTGCTAAAGGCAGGTGGATTCACAACTGGCGGCACGAATTTCGACGCCAAGCTGCGCCGTCAGTCGTTGGACGCACAAGATCTGATCCTTGCCCATGTCGGCGCAATGGATGTCTGCGCCCGCGGGCTGAAGGCCGCTGCTGCTATGCTGGAAGGCGGCAAACTAGAGGCTGCCCGCGAGGCCCGCTATGTCGGATGGGATTCAGCACGCGGAAAGGGTTTGCTGAACAGCGACCTTGCAACGATCAATGCACAGGTGAAAGCAGATGCACTGAACCCGCAACCCGCTTCGGGTCGCCAAGAAGCATTGGAAAACTTGGTGAACCGGTATCTTTGACCTTTGAGCCGCGTCGGATTACCTGAACCCATGTTCAAACGCTACGCCATCTTCTTCACACCTCAATCTGGTCGGTTTGCCCAATCAGGTGCCGCTTGGTTGGGGTGGGATTTGGTCCAAGGCTGCAGCGTTGCGCAGCCAGATACTGCGAAGGTCGACATTGCCGCCATAACAGCACGACCTCGTAAATACGGTTTGCATGCCACAATGAAGGCACCCTTTTCCCTTGCCGACGGCACGACTGAGCAAGATTTGACTGATGCGCTTGAGGCATTCTGCGCGGCGCAATATGCTGTTGCTCTTGAGGGTTTGGTCCTCAGCCAGATTGGTCGTTTCTTGGCACTGACACCTGTCGGCGATACAGGTGACGTCAATGCACTGGCGTCAACAGTTATG
>JAPKCR010000660.1 GCA_026421135.1 Sulfitobacter sp.
TTGCCCGTCGGCTGGCGTGCCGGGGCATTTTGCCAAGCCGCCGAAGCCCAAGGTGTGCAAATCAGATCGGCCGAGGAATTCGTCAGCCGAGATGCCCGCGCACCTCATGCCGTCCGCCTGGCCGTAAATGCCGGCGTATCGCTGGAAAGCTATGAAGCTGCGATAATGCGACTGCGACACCTGCTGGACAACCCGCCAGAGCAATTAAGCGTGTGATTTTATGGGGTATTATTATACCTAATTTCTAACTAGTTGTTTTCGCGTGATTAATTAGGAAAAGTGGTGCTTGACGCGACTTGGCCCGTGTTTATAACCCAGCCATCAGATAGCGGGGTTCGCGTTTCGGGCCCCTTCACCACATTAACGGGAATTCCCTCCATGAAAACCTTTTCTGCAACACCGGCAGATATCGACAAGAAATGGATCATCGTCGACGCTGAAGGCGTTGTCCTTGGCCGTCTTGCATCGATCATTGCCATGCGTCTGCGCGGCAAGCACAAGCCGTCCTTCACCCCTCACATGGATTGCGGCGACAACGTCATCGTAATCAATGCCGAGAAAATCCAGATGACCGGCAAAAAGCGGGACGAAAAGTTCTACTGGCACACCGGCCACCCTGGCGGAATCAAAGAGCGCACCAAAGAACAGATCCTCGAGGGTGCACACCCCGAGCGCATCGTGACCATGGCCGTCAAGCGTATGTTGCCTGGCAACCGCCTGAGCCGTCAGATCATGACAAACCTGCGCGTTTATGCTGGTTCCGAACACCCCCACGAGGCGCAAAGCCCCGAGGTTCTGGACGTGAAATCCATGAACCCTAAAAACACGCGGAGTGCATAAGCATGGCTGATGAAATCAAAACACTCGAAGGCCTCGAAGCGGCTGTAACCGAGAACATCGGTGGCGTACAAGGCACCGAAGTTGAGTTGACCCCACGCGAGCCCGTCCGTGACGCGCTTGGCCGTGCCTATGCAACCGGCAAGCGTAAAGATGCGGTTGCCCGCGTCTGGATCAAGCCTGGTTCCGGCAAGGTTATCGTGAACGGCAAGCCGCAGAACGAATATTTTGCGCGTCCGGTTTTGCAGATGATCCTCGCACAGCCTTTCACCATCACAGGTACCGACGGTCAGTTTGACGTTGTCGCAACTGTAAAGGGTGGCGGTCTGTCCGGTCAGGCCGGTGCGGTAAAGCACGGTGTTTCCAAAGCACTGCAGCTTTATGATCCTTCCTTGCGCGGCGCGCTGAAAGCGGCAGGCTTCCTGACCCGTGACAGCCGCGTTGTTGAACGTAAGAAATACGGTAAGGCAAAAGCGCGTAAGAGCTTCCAGTTCTCCAAGCGCTAAGTTCTATAACCAGACAATTTGGAAAAGGCCGCTCCTGCTGGGGGCGGCCTTTTTCGTTGTGTACCCATCTCCAATCGGGGGTTCGTGGCGGGTCGACCCTTCGGGATGAGTTTATTTGGCAGAATGAAGCGGCAGGGGTGGTTTTGTTTTGCGGGCCTCGTGCTTAGATTGGGGGCAAGTTTAAAGGAGACACCGCCATGCGCTATTCTGTTTTGGATCTTTCGCCCGTCCCTGAAGGGTCAGATGCACGCCAAGCCATTGCAAATACAATTGATCTGGCAAAGCGGGCCGAGGCAGCGGGATATCATCGCTATTGGATGGCTGAGCATCACAACATGCCGGGGATCGCATCAGCGGCAACATCCGTGTTGATCGGTCATGTGGCAGACCACACATCATCAATCCGTGTGGGCGCAGGGGGGATCATGCTGCCCAACCACGCGCCGCTCGCCATTGCCGAGCAGTTCGGCACCTTGGCCACGATCCACGGCGACAGGATCGATCTTGGTCTGGGACGCGCGCCCGGTGGGGATCAGGCCGTCTATCATGCGCTGCGGCGTGGGATGCAGGGTGGTGACCGGTTTCCCGACGATGTGGCGGAATTGATGGGCTATCTTGACGAGGCCCAGCCAAATGCGCCGGTAAAGGCACATCCGGGGCAGGGAACACATGTGCCGGTCTGGATCTTGGGATCTTCGCTTTATGGAGCGCAGCTGGCGGCGCATTTTGGGCTGCCTTATGCCTTTGCGTCGCATTTTGCGCCCGATGCGTTAGAGGAGGCGGTCGCGATCTATCGCCGCGATTTCAAACCGTCTGCCCAGTGGGCACGGCCGCATTTCATGTTGGCGGCAAATGTATTTGCAGCTGATACTGATGCAGAGGGAGCCTATTTACGGACTTCGATGCAGCAGGCGTTTGTGCGGTTGCGCACTGGACGGCCCGGAAAA
>JAPKCR010000661.1 GCA_026421135.1 Sulfitobacter sp.
TTGGAGCAGAAGTGATCGATATGGAAGCGTGCCATATTGCGTTTGTGTCCAGTTCAAGCTCCAAGGCCATCGGTTCTTATCCCGGTCTGTCCTTTGTCGTCGGGCGCAAAAAGCATTTCAAGCGGCTGAAGCACCATGCGGCAAAGACGACCTACCTGAACCTCGCGACGTTCTACGCTTTTCTGAAACAGCACAGTCAGACACCGAATACACCTGCAGTCCCGCTGTTTTTTGCGCTCGATCAGGCGCTGACTGACATCCTGCGGATCGGGGTGATCAAACGCTATGCCCGCATCAAGGCCCGTGCCGATCTGTTGCGGGTCGGCATGCGCAGGCTGAACCTCGATTTCTTGATTGATGAAGCAGACATGTGTTCGATCCTGACCACAGTACGGGTGCCACCGTCGATTTCCGTGGGCGATCTGCGCGACAGGCTGCGTGAGAAATCCATCATCATTTACGAGGGCAAAGGGTGCTTTGCGGGTAAGGTCTTTCAGGTCGGCAATATCGGAGAATTGTCTGACTACGACATTCGCTTCTTTCTGGCCGCGCTCAAAGAAGTGTTGATGACGTTGCAGGCTGAGGCGGCAGAATTGGTAGCACCCGTGAGGCCGACAGGAGCAACTTTGGTTATGTTGCCGACACCTGAGCGCAGCCTCGAAAAGGTGGTGTCATGACAGGCAAGCTGACACGGCTTTGGGCCACGAAAACCCGCGATGATGAATGGTGGTCGTCGTTTGTTACGGCACCACTGGGCATCCTTGCCAATTACGCTGCTGTAGAGGTGCCGTGGATCACACCGAATTGGATCACGGCGGCTTCATTCTTGGTGGCTGTGGTGGCGAGCATAGGGATTCTTGTTGGGGGCACGGAATGTTTCATTGCAGCGGCACTTCTGATCCACCTCAGCCACATCCTTGATTGTATGGACGGGCAAATGGCGCGGTATCGCCGCGTATCCTCACCCGAAGGCAGCTACTATGATCGCCTGACCGACCAAGTGCAGGTCGGGCTGTGGTTCGGTGCCGCCGGATATGCCGCTTTTGTTCAAACAGCCAGTGTGGTTCCTGTCTTCCTCGCTATGATCGGCATCGCGTTTTACGGGTTGCGCGGATACGCCAAATACGTGGCCCTTGAGATCGAAACGGCCTGTGACCCGGACTATCCGGTAAACATGGCAGGTTTGAAAAAGATGGAAACAGTGGCGGGTTTGGGCTTTGGCTACCGCGCAAACCTCGCATGGTTTATCCGCGAACAACGCAAAGTACTGGCATTCGATGAAGGTGTTTTCATCTTCATGCTCTCAGTCGCGCTTATCTTTGATCAGATCGTCCCGATGCTTTGGATTTTTGCGGTCAGTCAGCTGTTCTGGGGCACTTACAAGTCATGGCAAAGGGGCAAGAACATCGGGGAAAACAGAAAATTGGTGCTCCAAAAATAGTTTCCCACATCCCGCTTTATCAAGGACATCAGACATGAAAAATGAAATTAATCGCCCGCCGATGGCAGTCATTCTCGCTGCAGGTATCGGCTCACGGCTCAGCCCCTTGACGGACAACTGCCCCAAAAGCCTCTTGTCCGTCGGTGGTTCTGTCATTCTGGAACGGATGATCCGCAATTGCCTGAGCTGCGGCATGTCGCAGTTCGCTTTGGTGCTGGGGCATCGCGCGGACGAGATCAAACAGTTCGTCGGCAAGACGTTCCGGGGCATCCGCGTCACCTATGTGATCAACGAACGTTACCGCGAAACGAACACAGGCTATTCCTTGATGCTGGCATCAAAGGCTATTGGTACTGCGGACTTCATTAAGTTCGATGCGGACGTAGTTTTTGACGTTAAAATCTTGCGCCAGCTTATTGATAGCGACCATTCAAACGTCTTGTGCATCGATCAAAACATTGCGCTTGAGGACGAAGAGGTCAAAGTCATCACCGACGACCAGATGCAGGTCCTCGAAGTTGGCAAATCAGTTGATCCAAAACGCGCTCTGGGTGAATCGATCGGGATTGAGAAAATCAGCGCCAAGACCAGTTCATCCCTCTTTGCAGAACTCACTGAGATGATGGAGAGCAGAGAGCACTTTCAGGAGTATTACGAGGCTGCTTATGCACGGCTTGTGGTGCAAGGGACGGTCTTTCGTGCGCTTGATATCACCGGATTAAACTGGACCGAGATTGATACCGCAGAGGATTATGCTGCGGCAAACGCGATGTTCAGAACGCCGATCTCGACCATTTCACTTGGGCAACAAAAGGCGATAGACGAGGCCGCCGAAAAGGCAGGCAC
>JAPKCR010000662.1 GCA_026421135.1 Sulfitobacter sp.
TCAGGCCGAAGAGCGGTATCACACCCCCAGCAATCAGCCGATCCACTCCGTCATCAGGGATCAATTCCGGCAATGTCGCTACAACGGCAACAGGCTGCCCCGAAAGGGCACGAAGGTTCAGCGCGGCTTGCGTGGCACATTCCCAATCGCTGGCATCCGTATGTGGGTAATCGACAATGAGCAGCGTCAGCCCAATATGATCAGCCGCCATCGGCAGCCAAGCCGCTGTCATCTTTTCAACATCACGCCAGATATAGGTATTGTAATCCAGCGGGTTCGACAGCGCGACCATCGGACCAAGCGCACTGCGCAGCGCCGTCTTTTGCGCCTCGGTCAGGTCGGGGAATGACACGGCGCGGCCATGCGCTGTATCTGCAGCCAAACTTGCCTCTCCTCCCGAACAGCTGATCGACGACAACAGGGGCATCTTAAGCGGGCCGTTAACATGAAGCACCTTTAGCGTCTCAAGAAAGCAGGGCAGATCGCGCACTCTTGCTATCCCTAATCGGCGCAGCAACGCGGCAGCCCCCGCATCCTCCCCGGCAAGAGAGGCCGTATGCGACACCGTCGCACGCTGCGCCTGATCCGAAGCACCTACTTTGAGGGCGATCAACGGTATGCCTTTTTCCGCCGCGGCGATGGCCAGCCTGTGCCACGCAAGCGTGTCAGAAAAACCCTCGATATGCAGACCAATGGCTGTGACCCTTGGATCGTCCAACAAAGCCAAAGCAATATCAGCTTGCCTAGTCTGGGCCATGTTGCCGCAGGTCACCATATAGGCAATCGGTAACCCGCGTTGCTGCATGGTCAGATTGATCGCAATATTGGAAGACTGGGTCAGGATCGCGACACCGCTGTCCACAGCGCGGCAGCCATGCTGATCCGGCCACAATAGCGCACCATCCAAGGCATTGATAAACCCATAGCAATTCGGGCCTAAAATCGGCATAGATCCAGCCGCCGACACCAACTGTTCTTGCAAGGCCGTTGCCGTATCGTCCTCGGCTTCCGCCTCGGAGAACCCGGATGCGAAACAAACCGCGCCGCCTGCCCCCATTGCTGACAGCTCTGCCACCACATCAACTGTGGCAAACCGGTTCACACCGATAAACGCAGCATCCGGTACCTCAGGCAGATCCGCTAGGGAACGGACAGCTTTGACCCCCTCAAAGCCAACACCTTTAGGATGAACGATATATAGGTTGCCCTGAAATCCCATTCGTTTCGATTGCTTGATCACCTGCGCGCCCCAGGACCCGCCACCAATCAAAACGATCGATTTTGGTCGCAGCAATCTTTTCAGGTCACGCTTCATACACGGTCACCCCAGATGGCGGCAGAACATCAAGCGCCCAGTTCACGCAGCATCTCTCGGCTGATGATGTGGCGCTGAATTTCGCTGGTGCCGTCCCAAATCCGCTCGACCCGTGCATCGCGCCAGAAACGTTCGATGGGATAGTCATCCATCAACCCCATACCACCATGCAATTGTAGGGTCGCGTCCGTCACGCGGGCCAGCATCTCTGACGCATAAAGCTTGGCGCTCGCAATTTCACGGTTCGCGGGCAGACCCTTGTCCAAACGGTCCGCAGCGGCCAGCGTCAGCAGATCGGCCGCGTCAATTTCGGTTATCATATCGGCGAGCTGAAAGCTTACGCCCTGAAATTTGCCGATCTTCTGGCCGAACTGTTCACGCGTTGCAGCGTAATCCATTGCATAGTCGAACACCCGCCGCGCCCTGCCAACAGACATGGTCGCGACCGTAATGCGCGTGGCGTAAAGCCATGTATTCATGACGTCGAAACCACTATCGACTTCGCCCAAAACCTGCGCATCCGGCAAGCGGCAATCGTCAAATTCCAGAATCATATTCTTATAGCCACGGTGGCTAACTGATTTGTACCCGTCGCGGATCGTAAAACCCGGCGTGCCTCGGTCGACCAGAAATGCGGTGATCCGTTTCTTTGGGCCTTTGGGCGTCATATCTTCGCCAGTCGCGATGAAGACGATGATAAAATCGGCGTGGTCGGCCCCCGAGATAAAATGTTTGGTCCCATTCACCACCCAGTCGCCGCCATCCCGCTTGGCCATGCACTTCATCCCGCGCACGTCTGAACCGGCACCCGGTTCTGTCATCGCCAGCGCATCCATCCGTTCGCCGCGCACAGCGGGCATCAAATAGCGGTCGATCTGTTCGCCTTCACAGGCCATCAAAATATTCTGCGGCCGACCAAAGAAGTGGTTCAACGCCATGGAACCGCGCCCTAGTTCGCGTTCAACCAACGC
>JAPKCR010000663.1 GCA_026421135.1 Sulfitobacter sp.
CTTAGGCAGAGCCCGGATGTAGAGTATTTCACCACGCTATATATTCTACATTCGTATGGTAGACTATTGTCTTCGGCTGATAATTTCCCGAATTGGGGTCCAGCGCCATTATAGGAGAGTATAAAGTGGAAATTGCACGTGAGGGTTGGGCATGAATTTTGACAACATCATTTTATCAAACGAAGGCCGAGGTACCTCTCAGAATTCATGATCAAAAGTATTCAAGCCGAGGCGGTCTCTAGCCCACGAATTTCTCGCGCCGCCGCTCCAAGATAGCCCCTCAACCCCACAAAACCAGTTTGTTTTCTGGCGTCCCGACATCCGGCCAGCAAGTCCAAAGTGAATTAGATAGTGACCCATTTTAACGAAGAAGCATCACCCATTGCTCGGCTGATTGGACCCGATGGCAAGCACACGGTTGGTTGGGTCTATGTTTGGGAGACTTCGGAGTTGTCGATCTTATGGATTAACGAGCCAGATACGGCGGCGTTCATTGACCCTAAAATACGCTCAGAAATGTTAACTAGGGCCAAAGAGGCAACACCTGACGATGTGATTGCTTTTCTCAGGCGGCTTCGAAAACCGTCAAGCAAGAGCGGTTGTTAGTGGGCTAGCTGCTTGAAGGAGACCCAAATTCCCATAAGCGCGCACATGTTAGGTTTGCTGGCGGAGGTCCTCGTAAACAAGCGTGGGTAACCGAGAGAACATTCTCATTTAGAAGGCCAACTGACAGCAGACAGGATTTGACCTGAGAAATTGCCAAGACTGATCCAGAAACCGTTGACCTATCTGGGCCACAACTGCCTGCTCAAACTCATGGGTGACAGAGCCGAACTGGCTTACCGCTGGGCCCGCACGGCGATCTCAATCGGTTCGAGCGATCTAGTTTGCAGATGCTTTAACGGGGACTTTCAACTTGTCTCAAAGGCCAGCAGATCGCGACATTCACCAGATGAATTTAGCCCATCCCAGGCTTGGCCGTGTAGATAGCAAGAAAAGCGCTTGTTGCACTTTTGGCCCTTCCGGAAATCACGGATTTAGCAATGCGTTTTTGAACACCAAATAACCGGTCATTTAAGATACTGGTAAAGGATAGTTGAATAAACTGATCTGCAGCGAAATCGGGATTCGGGATCATCAAATCTCCGCTCTGGCACCGTTCCATCAGGTAACCCGCAAGGATGAGCCTTACCCGCTCTGGTCCGGCTTTGAAGAAGAGTTCCCCGATCTCAGGAAACCTGCCAGCCTCGGCAACGCAAATTCGGTAAAGCCGAATATAGGCATTCGAGAAAACAAGACTGATCAGAGCGTCACTAAACGACTGCAACGTTTCCTCCGTCGGGCCCTGTGCCCGCAACAATGTCTCAAGCTCTTCGGCGAGCATGTCGCATTCCCTCGATACGACTTCGGTGAATAGGGCTGTCTTGGAGGGAAAATGCGCATACATCGTTGCTTTCGAGACGCCTGCCGCATCAGCGATCTGATCCACGCGTGCGCCCGCTAATCCATGTTCGAAAAAAACCGAGCGCGCTCCACGGATGACATCGCTGAGCTTTTCTTCGCGCAACACGTCTCTCCTTAGAACGATCCCGGTGATTTCAGCTTAAGTTGCCAACCGCTCCACGGCAAGCTGCGCACAAATCTTGTGCATGACAAATTTTAAGCGGTTGATGCTTCGCCATACATCTCTTTTGCGTGCCGGGGTGGGCGAATTCGGAAAAGGAGCGCATAGAGCACCGGCACCAGGACGAGGGTCAGGATCGAGGCAAATGCTAATCCGCCCATGATTGTGACGGCCATCGAAGCGAAAAAGGCGTCAGGTAAGAGCGGCAACATGCCGAAGATTGTGGTTCCCGCAGCCAAAACCACTGGCCGCAGCCTGCTGACCGAGCCATCCATTACAGCCTTGTAGTTCTCCACACCGTTGGCGCGCTGAGCGTCAATCTCTTCGACCAGAACAATCGCGTTTTTCATCAACATGCCCGACAAAGACAGAAAGCCAAGCAGCGCTGTGAACGTAAAGGGAAGCCCGGTGAACAGAAGCCCCAGGACCATGCCGGTGACCGACATCGGAACGACAAGCCATAGGATCAGTGGCTGGCGCAATTTGTTAAACATCAGGATTGAAATTGTCAGCATCACGAGGAACCCCAGTGGCAACTGTTTACCGAGTGACGCTTGCGCATCGGACGCGCTTTCAAACTCGCCGCCCCATTCCATAACGTAACCGGGCGGGAGCGAGATGGCTTCGATCATGTCGCGGACGCTTCGGAATGCTTCATCTGC
>JAPKCR010000664.1 GCA_026421135.1 Sulfitobacter sp.
GGCAAATCAGCACCACGTTCCATCGCACCGACAGAAAATCCAGCAAGGTCGAAGTCACCGTCGGAATACATCCCCGGCATCTCCGCCGTCTCACCGCCGATCAGGGCGCAACCCGATCCTTCACAGCCGCGTGCGATGCCTTCGATGATGCGGGCGGCCTCTTCGGTTTCCAGCTTGCCGGTTGCGAAATAGTCCAGGAAAAACAAGGGTTCGGCCCCTTGGCACACCAGATCGTTGACGCACATGGCGACCAGATCAACGCCAACACCGTCAACGTTTCCGGTATCAATTGCGATCCGCAACTTGGTGCCAACACCGTCTGTTGCGGCCACAAGGATCGGGTCGGTGTATCCCGCCGCCTTGAGATCGAACAAAGCGCCGAACCCGCCCAAGCCCGACATCACGCCGGGGCGCTTGGTCCGTTTGGCCGCTGGCTTGATCCGTTCGACCAACGCATTGCCCGCGTCGATATCTACACCTGCGTCCGCATAGGTGATTCCGTTTTTGGAGTTGGTCATCGTCGGGCCCCGCCGCTATTGCCTTTGCGACAGCGGGTTACAGCACCGCGCGCGGGCGCGCAATGCAAGAGACATCATTCCGTTTGTTCTTGGTCTTGACGTGCTGCCATTGCGCCCTTACCAAACCGCTATGGCGGGCCTGTAGCTCAGTTGGTTAGAGCAGAGCGCTCATAACGCTTTGGTCGTAGGTTCGAGTCCTACCGGGCCTACCACCATCCCATTTCCCGTCATATTATGTTGGTAATCTGTAAGGAATGTGGACCCCGATTTAAGCGGCGTCGTCCACGCCCTCGAAATCTAATGCCGACATCGTATTAAATCTCAGTCAAGGGACTCCGCAGGGTCACCCTCTGCCGAAACCCCGATGGCTAAGTGTTTGGCCTCAACTCAGTGAACTAGCGCTTTTTAGCTGACCGCGAGTGAGCTATGACGCTTTTCAATATACAGGCTCTTTGACAGTGAGCCCGTGTACTGTCTCAAGAAGCGTTCGTGAATTCGGTCTGAAAGAGTGTGGGAAAGTCCGCTCTGTGCAGGCTGCCCCGTAGGTATTTTTCAGCCACGGATCGGATGGCTCACAGCTTGTGATGAATGCCATTTTGTGGTAAAATTTCGCAGAGCCGTAGAGCCTTTGCATCGCGCAATTGGTACTTAAGGAGCTTGATCATGACGCTAAAAGTTGTGGGTGCAGGTATCGGGCGGACTGGTACGTTTTCCTTGAAGCATGCATTGGAGCGACTGGGTTTTGGACCTTGTCATCATATGATCGAAGTCCTTGGAAACATGGAGCAACAGCTACCGCTTTGGCAGTCTGCGGTTGCTAGTCAGCCGGAGTGGGAACGGATTTACAAAGGGTACCATAGCGCCGTTGATTGGCCTACGGCGCGATTTTACCGCGAATTGCATGCGGTCTACCCGGATGCAAAATTTGTTCTTGGATATCGCAGTCCGCAAAGTTGGGCTGAAAGCTTTTCACAAACCATCTACATGGCGCTTTCAGACATAAGCCAGGCCCCGGCCGAGCAGCATGACTGGCTCAATATGGTAGCCGAGCTGATTACCCAGAACGGCATACCGCCGGGCCTTGATCTGGTTGGCCTTGAAAAGGCTTTCATTGCGCATGTCGAAGGGGTCAAGGCGGCGATCCCTTCTGAGCAGCTTTTGGTGTTCGAGGCCAAGGACGGTTGGGGGCCGTTGTGCGCCTTTCTGAACGTGCCGGTACCAGATGAACCATATCCACGGACAAATGATCGGGCTGAGTTCTGGGAGCACATGAAGAGCGGATCCTGAGAAACCTCAAGCGGGCTTGCGAATTTTTCCAATCAGGCAATAATCAACTGTATTGGAAAGCAGCAAGCCCATGCAGGAAATTCGGAGACTCGCAGCAATTCTGGTTGCTGATATCGTAGGTTTTAGTCGCCTCACTCACGCAGATGAGGATGAAATGCTCGCACGTTTGCGAAGTTTGCGTCGCGATGTCATCGATCCGACGATTGCCACACACAGCGGGCGCGTAGTGAAGCGCACTGGCGACGGCGCGCTCGTCGAGTTTCGCAGTGTTGTTCAAGCCACGCGCTGCGCCATCCAAATTCAGAATATCATGGCCGAGCGAAACGCAGATGAACCGTCTGATCACCGTATCGAGTTTCGTATAGGCATTCACCTTGGTGATGTGGTCGAGGAAGATGACGGCGATTTGATGGGTGATGGTGTCAACGTCGCCGCGCGTCTTGAGGGGCTTGCCCAAGCGGGCGAGATTTGCATTTCCG
>JAPKCR010000665.1 GCA_026421135.1 Sulfitobacter sp.
GAATAGTCGCATGATTTCGGGTCGTCCGAACGGCGGCATATTCTCCGGTGTAGGAATAGATCCCGGTGGTAGGGAGTGTGGGTTTCGCACCTAGGCGCTGTGCCCCCGCGCCGCCAAAGCCGAAACCGACGTATTCGTCCGTGCCGACAGCAGCGACCTGCGATTCTCCCGTCCGCTGGAAAACCGCATAATATTGAAATTCGTTGCTTCCAACTGCGGGGGCGCTCTCATATGCATCAAAATTGTTTGAGAAGGCCTCAGTCGTGATCCTTTGATACTTGTTCTCTGGATCATCGAACGGGATGTTGTTGATCGTCAGCGTATCGGTCGCGGCGTCATACGTAATGTTGTTCGCAGTAAGCTGCGAGTTCTCGGGCGAGAAGTAGACGCTGCTCATGCCGCTGGACGTGTCTCCTCCGGGTTCTTCATCTGGTCCATTGAACGGAACGCCATCTCCGCATCCCGCCAAACCAAGACAAAGCACAAGCACTGGTGCGCCTAATTTCATATCTATCTGCCTCGAATTTATATTTGTTGCGGCAACAGTCGCCAATCCGACGACGCATTGTCAACGATCCAGCGCCGTTTCCCGGCATTTACCCGCAAAGTGCTACCTAAAAACAATACCGCATATCGTGGTTCCGAACTCGGCGTTGCGCATATATAGTTCACTGCGAATCCCATGCCTTATGACAGGACGCGCCCCATGCCGATTAGCCCAGACCAACAAGCCGAAATTGACGCCTTGCGCGCCGACACCAAACCCACGTTGCGGGCCGTGTCCGAAGGCATGGAAGCCCATCTTTACAAGGCGATACCCGTCCTTGACCACGGTTTCGTGCGCGTCATCGACTATATGGGCGACGACGCCGCGATCTGTCAGGCTGCCCGCGTGTCTTACGGCAAAGGCACAAAATCCGTCCAAAACGACGAAGGACTCATCCGCTATCTGATGCGCCACTGGCATTCGACGCCGTTCGAGATGTGCGAAATCAAGCTGCACGTCAAATTGCCGGTCTTCGTTGCACGCCAATGGATTCGCCACCGGACGGCCAACGTTAACGAATACTCTGCTCGCTATTCGATTCTTGACCGTGAATTCTATATCCCGGCACCCGAACACACCAACGCCCAAAGCGTCGTGAACAATCAGGGGCGCGGCGGCCTCCTTGAAGGGGCCGAAGCAGCCCGCGTGCTGGAAATCCTGAAATCCGACAGCAACCGCGCCTATGACAATTACGAAGCGATGATCGCGGAAACCGGCCCCGACGGCGAACCCCAAGACGGTCTGGCCCGCGAATTGGCCCGTATGAACCTGCCCACCAACATCTATACTCAGTGGTATTGGAAGGTCGATCTGCACAACCTGTTCCACTTCCTCCGCCTGCGCGCCGACGCCCACGCCCAATACGAAATCCGCGTCTATGCCGACGCAATCTGTAACGTGGTCGCCGACTGGGTTCCCGCCGCCTACCGCGCGTTCGAGGATTATCGTCTGGGGGGAGCAACCCTGTCCGGCAAATCGCTCGATTGCATCCGCCGGATGCTAAAGGGTGAGGAAGTCACGCAGGAGACTAGCGGGATGTCCAAGGGGGAGTGGCGTGAGTTTATGGGGGTTATTGGGTGAGTGGAGAACGATAAAAACACCGCTGTTCTATTTATATCATCAGCGTTGATGTTTGTCGTCTTAGGTTGGATCGCGTCAGATTTTTTTCGGCAAGATGAACTGTTTTCAGACACCACAATTGGAGCAGTTGTCGGTGGTTTTTTAGCAGGTCTTTTTGGTCTATTGGCCGCAGGCTATTCTATTTTCTATGCGCAAGCAGAAAGAAAAAGAAACAGTCAGTTGGGGGCCGAAGCGAAGCTGCATTCAATCGTAACAAAACTTATCGATCTCGATGACAAAATCGAAAAAAATCGCCGTCACTTCATGACCCATGATAAGATGGTGAAAATCTTTTTTGGGAGCGGAAACAGCTTCACTAAACCCCTTGAAGGTATTGAGAGGCACATCGATTTTTCAATCGAAGAACGAACGTTTTTGTTGCGAAAATATGGTGCAGAACGTTTCAATGATCTTAGCGATATTCTGGGTATTTCAGAAAGTCTGACTTTTCTACTCGGAAAACACTTAAAGTCATATTATGAGTTAATGGACGAAGTTTTTGAATCCGAAACAGAGCGGTCGGGATATAACCGTACGGCAACTATTGATAAAGATAGTGTTCGACTAATGACATTGATGGATGCTGAAGGTGCTTTGAAAAGCCTGTTGGTTTCT
>JAPKCR010000666.1 GCA_026421135.1 Sulfitobacter sp.
CGAAGCAGGTGATCTTGAAGGCTCACATCTCAAGCAAGCCGACACACGCCCTCCTCTCATTGCATTCTACGACAATACCTACGACTGGTGCGTTGATCCTGTTGACGGAAATATCTCGGGTCAGAGCTTAACTAGACCTTCTTTCACAGACGTCCTTAACTGCGAACTTCGCCCGATTGCCGGGATGACTGTTCAAGGGGGTGTCGATGCCTGGAAATTAGATCAAGCCGCATTCACCGAAGTCCACGCGTTAGTGGACCACTAAAACGAAGCAGAAACCGACTATTGTGTTGGCACTACACCGGGAAGATTATTTTATAAAGTTATAGAGCGAGAAACCAAATGATAGCACCTATATTTGACTGGTCACGTATTCTTCATAACCTCATATTTTCAGACGCCGATCAGTCATTTTGCGCACGCGCATATACCAAACGAAAGGAAAGCCAATTTTGGTGTGTTTGGGTGATTGTATTCACCTCAGCGCACTGCGAGCGTAGCTTCCGCTTTCACCGTTCCAAAGCCCGCGCACGAGCCAAGAGAAAACTCGCTAACCAGGCACCTATTCAAGAGGTCACCCGGCCGTCAACAGGACAGATGGCAGGCATCGACAGGTAGGAAGCGGCCCTCACTTCCAGAAGTCTGCCCCACATGTCCCTAGGGACTCATCAGAACCTTTTGAGATGACGGCAGCTGCATTTTTGTTGGAAAATATGGCACGCACCAACCAGCGTTTTCTAACGCTATTGGTCACGTAATCAATTGAAGATTTGTGGTTACAGCAAGCGGGTCGATAGGGTCCATAATTTTGAAGATGCCGACCTTAGGTTGTGTACGACCTTTCCGCACATCTTTCAAACTCGCTTACCTGAGGCGGCATCAAACCGCGACTGGTCCACACTGTGTCTACGTGGCGGGAATTTCCCTTAACTGACACTCACACCTCGACAGACAAGCCAAAGATGTTGTCCTTGCTATGTGCAGGCAATTTGCCAATTGAAATGCCAAAACGACGGCAGATGTATGCCCCGTCCGCTGCACTGATGCGAAAGCTTATTGAGAGAAGTGGTCATCCGAAACGGCAATGGTCCACGTCACTTCGCCTTGACCAATTTCAAAGTTCGCCTCCGCATCCAGCAAAGATGGCGCAAGCTGGGTCAATACGGTATTTCCAAACCCTTTGCGCTTCAAAGCACCTTGAATTTTGTCGGAAGCCTCGCGCCAGGAAAGCTGCAGTGTTGGATCGTCGCCAAGTTTTTCGACAGACCAAGCAATGTCGATCATTCCACAGTCCTGCGTCAGCGCGCCATATTTTGCAGAGTTGGTTGCCAATTCGTGGATGGCCATTCCTACCGTCTGCACGCATTGGGGCTGCAATCTGACCGCTGGACCGTTTAACCTCAATCGTTTGTCTGCTGGCGCGACGAAGGGCTCAAGATGCCGCTCGATCAACTCGCCCAATTGTATGGAACTCCATTCGCTTTTCACCAATAGGTCCGTCGATTGCGACAACGATGTGAGCCGCGCCTCAAAGCTCTGCATGAACCCCTCCAGCGTAGTCTCGATACGGGCCGTCTGTCGTTGAATCGCATTGACGATAGTAAGCATATTCTTGGCGCGGTGGATGACTTCATGTGCAATCAGGTCGCGGGCGCGCTCTGCTTTGCGAACCTCCGTCACATCCCGGTGAATGTTCGAGATTGCCACGACCTCACCACTAGCCCCGCGGATCGGTGCGCAGCTTATCCAGACTTCGCGGTTTACTCCGTCCTTGCCGACCCGTGTTGCCTCAAAGTTTTCGAGCCGACCGGCGAGTATCGCATCCCGGTAGTAGCTGATCCGCTTCGGCCAATCTGGGGGGTAGAGGGATTCAAGTGAACGGCCGATTACCTCGTTCTCAGTATAACCATAGAGCTTTTCGGCGGCACGGTTCCAAGTGATAATGTTTCCGTTCAGATCATAGCTCAGGACGGCGTCCGAAGTCGTTGCGATCAAAGCCGCCATAGCGTTTGCTGTGACATGTGCTCGCTCGACCGCCTCGCGCTCGATATGGCGAACGCTGATGTTTTGATGAACGACAATCAAATAGGTCTCGTCACCAACGATTAGACGGCTCGCCGTCAACTCGAACCACCTTTTGACGATGGGGCTGTCGCAGGGGTATTCACATTTAAACGGTTCACCTGTCCGCAGAGTTTTTGCGAGACCGTCCGGAATGATTGAAGCCTCAGCACTAGAGGCACCGTCAGCGTCCCGGCATGGTGCCATATAGTTC
>JAPKCR010000667.1 GCA_026421135.1 Sulfitobacter sp.
TCGTCGATCGTCACAATCGCTTCGGGCGCAGCATCCAAAATTGCACTCAGGCGTGCTTCGCGGTCCAAAATGACCTTTTGCGCCTGTTTCTTGTCTGTCACGTCTTCCAGTGCCAACAGGATTAGCTCTTGCCCATCTTGTCCGCCTTGGATCTTGCGCGCATTCAGAGCCATGTCCCTTTTACCATGACCGGCAGCTTCGAGCGAGAGCTCGAACGCTTCTACCGCTGTCTCCTTGGCCAGAATGCTTTCCAGTTGCATCCGAAGCTTTGGCCCATCCCATTGTCGGTTCTGTATCAGGAACAGGTTGCTTCCGACTAGATCGACCGAGTTCGCCGCGAATGCCCGAAGGAATGATTGACTGGCCGAAATGATCGTGAACGTCCTGTCAAGCACCAGCAGAGGTTCACGCACGGTATCCACGATGTTTTCTGCGAACTCGCGTGCAGCAGCTGACTGGCGCTCTAATAACTTGAGATCTGACACCTCGGAATAAGTCACCACAACGCCGTTTATTTTGCCATCCTGCGTACGGTAAGGAAGGACGCGACGGACAAACCATCGATCACTATCGCTTTCGACTTCGCACTCTATCGGCACGAGCGTTTCAAGCACCTTTTCCCCGTCTTTCAGCAAATCCGGATCCTTCACCTTGCCGGTGATATCGCTGAATGGCCGTCCAACATCCTTGCTGATTAGATTGAACAACTCTCGCGATGCGGGCGTAAAGCGCATGATCTTGAAATCAGTGCCCAGAAATAGCGTCGCAATGCCAGAGCTGGACAGAAGGTTATTCAAATCGTCCGACAACCGGCGTTCATCGTCGATCTTTTGCTGAAGCTGGGTGTTGAGGGTCGTCAACTCTTCATTGAGCGATTGCAGTTCCTCCTTGGAGGTCTCCAACTCTTCGTTTGTCGACTGGAACTCCTCGTTCATCGACATAGCTTCTTCGTTTACAGCCTTCAGTTCTTCTGTAGATTGCTCATAGTCCCGGATCGTGTTGCGCAGGTCTGTGCGGGTGGTTTCCAGCTCTTGTTCTAGCTGGCGGTTGATCGCCCCCTCTGGAGCATCTGGAGACGGAGCAGTCGGAACGTTTGGTTGATCCGCAAAGGTCACCAGAAACAACTTTGTACTGTCGAGCGTAACCGGAAGTACCGCAACTTTCACCCCAACGCTACTGCCACCGCGAGTAATCGTGGCGGTTTCTGTCGCCATCTCCTCGGACTGTCGTGCAGTGCGGATTGCATTGCTTAGCCGGGTACGCAGGCCCTGGCGGGCCATCGCCAATAGATCCCGGCTTGTCTCGCCCGAGGGCACTCTGAGATAATTGTCTGTCGGCCCTTCAAAATAGAGCGCCTCTGACTGGGTGTTTATCAAGACTGCAGCCGGTGCGAAATGCTCGACGAGCAGGCGCTGGCTGAGTTCGGCCAGCTTGACGCCAATGGCAGGGCTAGGGTGTTGGGCCGCAAGGCCGCCCGCGCTTGAAAACTGGCGTTGCGTGAACGCAAAATCAAAGGCACGATTCCGCGTCGCGCCCACGCGTTTGTAAACGCGATATTTCTTTGAGAGCGGCTCGAAAATAGCTTCGTGATTTCCAGTTGTTTCGGACATGCCCAGAAACAAGGTACCGCCATCATTAAGCGCAAAATGAAACATTTGAATGATCCGCTCTTGCGCATCGGGTTTCAAATAGATCATCAGATTGCGGCACGAAATCAGGTCAAGTTTGGAAAAAGGCGCATCTGACAGGATATTCTGATTGGCGAAGACGACAGCATCACGCAGTTCTGGCGTAACGCGGTAACTGTGATCTTCTTTGGTGAAAAATCGCTTCAACCTTGCGGGAGAGATATTTTCAGCGATGGAATCCGGATAAACGCCATTCCTCGCGATAGTGAGCGCCCGCTCATCAACATCAGAGGCAAAGATCTGCAATTTCAGATCTCTCCGAAGCGTTGATATTTTCTCGATAGCCAGCATTGCCAATGAGTATGCTTCCTCGCCAGTGGCGCAACCCGGCACCCAAATCCGAATTGGGCTCCCCGGATCATGGGACTTAACTAGGCGCTCAAGCAAGGTTTTATCGAGGTACTCAAAGGCATCATTGTCTCTGAAAAAGGAGGTGACACTGATGAGAAGATCGGCACTCAGGTTCTGCAATTCCTCGGCTGAATCGTTCAGAAGAGCGAGGTAATCGCTGGAATTCTCCATGTGCCTTAATGCCATCCGCCGCTCGATCCGACGCAGCAATGTGCCGTCCTTGTATAGATCGAAA
>JAPKCR010000668.1 GCA_026421135.1 Sulfitobacter sp.
CCCTCAAAGAAAACAACAGGCTGCCCAGCCGCATTAAAGCCAGTGACATCCACAAGCACAGACTTGGTGCCAAACTTGCGAGCCTCTATTCTTCCTGTGCTCAGGGCTTCGCCTGGCGCAAACACTTGAATACGTGCCACTCGAATAGGCACAAATCCTAACCCGGCGCGGTCAAATTGTGACCCCCTTCCGAACCCCTCAATCTCAAAAATTCCATGCAACAGACAGTCCATTTGAACTGGATCGACTCCAATCGGGACAAAACTGGGATGAAGCTTCAACCCCTCGACCAAGGTCACTTCGGTCGAATCCCTGTCAGCACGAACAGCAGCGACACCTTGGAACGCGGGGCCATAATCCAGGCCGTAGCGCACTGCATTTTCGTAGAGAAACCGGGCTCGGTTCTCGGTTTCTGTAATTGGCAGTGGTGCGCGGGCACTGGGTGGCTTTGGCGCACAAGAAAGAACAGAAAACCGTGCCCGCATATTTTCTTTAAACGATTCTTGGCTTAACCGCGCCCGAGAGCGCAATGTGATCTGGCCCGTTGTGCTATCGGCGGTCGTCTGCACCTCAACGCCTTGGCCACCTGATAGAATTACAGGCGAGATCAGATCTAAATCCATTATCTCAACAAACGAATTGCCGGAAACCTGACGCGCAGCTGCAAAGGCCATCTCTGCCATGGCAGTTGCCGGCAACAGAATAGTGTCGCCCAGTTTATGGTCCTTCAATGCGGGCAAGACGTGCTCATCTATGTCACGCCTCCACACCCCAAGATTGGATGCAACCGAAGCTCCAAGAAGGGTATGGTAGGTGCCGTTCAACCCCAACTGGCGTAGAATTTCAGGGCTGTCGGTCGCCCTCAGCCTGGCATTTTGCCAAGGGTAGCGTGGCAGGTCGATTGGCGGGCCTTTGGGCGGCGCAAAGCATTTGCTTTCGTCAAAAGCACATCCGCTAAGGATCGCGCGCGCAAATGCCCGTGCAACGGGGTTTACACCCTTGGGGTCCGTTTTCGAAAGCGTGCGGGTAACGACGACGTCCCCTGTCGCACCCTTTGCGCTTTCGCCGATGTAGCTTGCCAGAACAGGGCTGGCACCAATTTCAAGGAAGCAATCAAAGCCTGCGGCAACCGCGCTTTCGATCGCGGCTTGGAACAAGACGGGATGCCGCAAATTGTCCCACCAGTATCCCGCACCCAAGTCACTTCCGGCGACTTCGGAACCTCTGGTACCAGAGAAATAGCGGACCAGAAGGTCCGACGGCTGCAACTCCCTCAGTGCGTCACGAAGCTGCGCCTCATAGGGGTCTAGCAAGACCGAATGGTAAGGGAAATCGAGATCAAGTTGCACACATGCCAAGCGATGGGTCTTTTTCACCCATTTGCCAAAGCGCTGTAACTCGAGTTTCGGACCGGTCAGTGTGACGCTGCGTGAACTGTTGATGGCCGCAATCGCAATTGGAAAATCAGGGTCGGCGTGGTCAAACACCGCTAAAACCGCCTCGGTTTCGGCAGCACCTGCCTGCAGGGCGGCCATGCCTCCTTTTCCTTGGATATGTTCTTGATTGGCGCAGCGATGGACAATCAATGAAACCGCTTGCCCGAGCGAAAGCGCACCGCTTGCGTGAGCCGCCGCAATCTCACCGCCACTATGCCCCACCACGGCAGCAGGTTTTAACCCTTTTTCGGCTAGGGATTCAGTCTGGGCGATTTGATCTGCGAACAACAGGCATTGTGCAATACCACCGCTGGGGGCGGTTTGCGCATCCCCGTTTACGCTGTCCAAAAGCGACCAACCTGCGATCTGGTTGAATTCCGCGTCGATACGCTGGAACACACGGCGATAGGTAGGGTCGGTTTCCAATGCAAGCCTGCACATGCCCCCGTATTGGGCACCGTTGCCAGAATACGCAAACACCGTTGGTACGCCAGCGCGCCGTGAATCCACCTGCACAAGCCTTGGATCTTGTTGCCCTTTTACGAAAGCTTGCAGCGCGTCATTCAAAGACCCCGCACCGTCGGCCAGAACTGCAAGGCGTTTTTGATGCAAACCTCGCCCGGCCCACATCTGATCGACCAATCCACCTTCAGAAAACGCCTGTGGGTGATCTGATATTCCAGCATAAGATGCGGCTAGTTCTTTCAGCCCATCGTCGCAAAACGCTGACGTCACGACCAGCTTGTCTTGCCTTACTGTTACTGGGCCCACGCCTTCTGCAGCTGCTTCGACGGATTGAACAATACAATGCGCATTTACGCCACCAAAACCG
>JAPKCR010000669.1 GCA_026421135.1 Sulfitobacter sp.
CGTGTGCTGCGCAAGAAGATCAAACGCCATCAACTTGAGCAAGTCTTTGAGGAATTCCCGCGATGTATTGTCGGGATGGAAGCTTGAGCGCCTTGCGCAA
The DNA here is from genome assembly GCA_026421135.1 of Sulfitobacter sp. Taxonomy (GTDB): domain Bacteria; phylum Pseudomonadota; class Alphaproteobacteria; order Rhodobacterales; family Rhodobacteraceae; genus Sulfitobacter. Next base: position 101 of record JAPKCR010000669.1, read on the forward strand.
CTCGCTGCTTATCATTCTGAAGAACCGCAGCGATGAGATCTCACCGCGCATGCACAAGCTGATCCTCAATCTACATCAGGATTGGATAGGGCTCGATGAGCGGGTCAAAATGACAACGTCAGAGATCGAGGACGTCAGCAAGGCCGAGGTCAATTGCCAACACCTAATGATCATTCCGGGCATTGGGCCAATTATCTCAACTGCCATGGTCGCCGCTGTTGGAAAGGGCGAGGCTTATGATCGTGGCCGCGATTTTGCGGCGTGGCTCGGACTTGTGCCCCGTCAACACAGTACTGGCGGGCGAACCATTCTGGGACGCATCACAAAGCGAGGCAGTCGATATCTGCGCATGCTCTTTGTGCAAGCCGCACAGGTCATAATGATGCGACCACAGAACTGGCCCAAGTTCAGTTTTGGTGCATGGCTCGAAGCCGCTTCGACACGCATGCAACACAACAAGCTTGGCGTCGCGCTTGCCAATAAACTGGCGCGGATTGCTTCGAGTGTCCTGAACTCCGAGAGAGATTTTGATTGGAAGGAAAATGAGTTAGCGGCTGCGGTCTGATAGACCAAAGCCACACCGATGTTCGTAAACCTCACCTGCATGGAACGGAATAAAGGCGCACCCAAAGTCTGAGAGCCCAGATGGTCATAGTAGATCAGGTCACTAATGAGGCAGCGGCGCGTGCGTACTCCCAACGGGGCCACGGCAATCAACAAGCCGATCACAGGCCGGATACATATTAGCGACTTCCTGAGAACATGTAATTGAACACTTGCGAACAGCAGCCGGTACATACATCTGGGCTCGAAGCTGACGTTCGCCGCTCCGCAGTATGTCTGCCCATGTCCTATACCCAAACGGCGACCAACGCTTTGGATGTGATTTCACCACCCGAAGCAATCTGGTCGCCGTTTCCACCGTTTTAAGTCACTTTTTACCTGTCAGGGATATCGGAGATTTCCCGTCCTGAGACCCTGCAGTTGCAGAGGCCTTCGGCTTCTCTTTTTTAGGTTTCTTGACTTCTTTCTTCGCGTTTTTACCTTTGGCCATGGTCTGTCCTTTCGAAATGCAGCGATCCCGTGCCACAATGGCATGGATTTCGCTGCGGTCGTCCTTTGATTGCCTACTTCAGGCGTCCAAAGGTTTGTCTTATCCAACTGGCTTGAATTGCAATGACAGCTTCATTCAGGGCGCATTGCTAACCTGTGGCGCATCACCACCTTTGCGAAACCTGCATTGGCAACTCCAAGTTTTTGTAAGCCAACTGATAGGGCCGATATTCGCGGTTACACCGACCAATGTCAAAGGGGGCTTCAAACTGTTATTTGTTGAAAAACAGTTACCACGCCCGATCAAAGGTTAACGCGGCGCATGTCTGAACAATGTCTTAATGGGGTTTGGTTTGGCAAAATGTACAGTTGGACTGCTCATTTGTACAAATCTAGAAAATCAGCTGTTTTTCTTGTTGGGTAGAGGGGGCGTAATGTACAATTCCAGGTGTAAAATGTACATTACGCCAATTTTTGCCACCGTTTTACGAACGAACGGTGGATTAACTTATGTCAGCAATGCTTTTGCTTTTGCCGCAACATTCGCTGCCGTGATCCCGAACTGTTCGTACAATTCGCCCGCAGGTGCGGATGCGCCGAAGCTGTCCATGCCCACAAAATCAGCCTTGCCGAATTTGCCGCGCTCGCCCAGCAACCACTGGTCCCAGCCCTGACGGACAGCCGCTTCAACGCCAACTCGGACAGGTCCGCCCGGAAGCACGCGCTTACGGTAAGAGTCGTCTTGCGCCGCGAACAATTCCATACAAGGCATTGAAACGACACGTGTTCCGATCCCTTCGGCTTCTAGAAGGTCGCGTGCAGCCAAAGCGATTTCAACTTCGGACCCTGTGGCGATCAAAATCACCTGACGTTTTTCCACGGCATCCACCAAAACATATGCGCCTTGGGCAGTCATGTTTTTGGTCTTATGTTCGGTCCGCACAGTTGGCAGCCCTTGGCGTGTCAAAGACAAAACAGACGGTGTTTCTTTGGTGGTCAGCGCGATTTCCCATGCTTCAGCCGTTTCTACAGTGTCCGCAGGGCGGAACACGTAAGTGTTTGGCGTTGCACGTGAAATTGCCAGATGCTCAACAGGTTGGTGCGTTGGGCC
>JAPKCR010000670.1 GCA_026421135.1 Sulfitobacter sp.
GTTTGGGGCGTCTATCAGCCGTGTTGTCGACGTGGATCTGACAGCGTCAGCGTTTGACGCGGGCACGACTGATCCAAGCGACCAGTTAGAAACAGGCCTGCTTGGGTTGCTGAACCAAATTCGTAACACCCCCTCCATAATTAGGATTGCGTACTTCCATGAAGGCGAAGACCGCCGCGCCACTCGCGCCCGTGTCGACGCAGTCGAATACCTGATCCGTAAGCGTTGGAAGACCATTGGAAAATACAAATTGGTCATCGAACGCACCATCAAGCGCATGCAGTAGAGAGTGAATATCATGAACAAGTCCAAGACCTTCACCCCGATTGCAGTATTGCTAAGTGCCACAGCGCTAAGCAGCGCTTTCCCAACATTTTTGGCAGCGCAAGTTGCCCAAGAATGCCAACAGCTGGAGCAAGGCACATATCTTACGCCGGGATGTGAACAGCCAAATCTGGGTAAGGTCGTGAACCTGCCTGCTGGGGCCAATACTGAATTTGACCGCGGCACGGTAAACAATGACGCGGGATTTGTTCTGGCCATTGACGGTGTGCCGATCAACGCGGACCCGCGGATCGAAGACCGTATTCGCCGCACTGATATTGCGCTGGCCGACGCTGACATCAAGGTGGTTTATGACGGCCTTGGCATCGAACCACGGTTGGACGTTTTGACCGTCGGCGGGACCCAAGCGCACAAAGCTGGGGACACGGTCACTTTCCAAAGCCGCATGAACTATCCAGCCTATGTGACCCGTGCTGAATTGCGGATCTATTCCAGTAAGACCAGGGGTGCGCCACGTTTAATCCAGACTGTTCCGATTGCGGCAAACGGTGTGGCATCCGTGACATTGCCGGATGGCGAACTGTTCAGCGTTGTTCACCGTGTCTATGACGCCCGTGGTCGATTTGACGAAACCAAAGCTTTGCCACTGTGGGCCGCGGATGATCGCGGTCTTGTTGCTGGTGTTGAACAAGGCAGCGATAGCACCGCAGATCGCAACATTCGCGTCAATGGTGGCGCGGTTACCGTGTCTGCAACGAACATTGCCGCAGGGGGCCGTTTACTCACGCTTGGCGAAGAGGTCCGCCCCGATGCAAATGGCGCGCTGATCATTCAGCGGATTTTGCCAGCTGGCACCCATGAGGTTGACGTCGAAGTTGTCGGCGCGGCGCGTGGCGCGCAATACAGTCGTGAGGTTGAAGTGAAGGGATCGGAATGGTTCTACTTTGGCGTGGCAGACCTGACGTATTCCCAAAATAAGAACAGTGCGACAGGTGTCTCATCCGACCGCACGACCGCACGTCTGACCTATTACGTCGATGGTAAAACGAACAACGGCTATCAAGTGACTTCCTCCCTCGACACGGGTGAGGAAGAGATTGATGAACTGTTCAAACGGTTGGACGAAAAAGACCCACGGTCCGTCCTTTTGCGCGTCAATCCATCGGATGGTTACCCGACTTATGGTGACGATTCCACGGTACGTGACAACACGCCAACATCGGGCAAGTTTTACCTAAAGGTTGAGCGCGACGGGAATTTTGCGCTTTGGGGTGATTATCAAAGCACCCTTAACGGGTCTGCCTATCTGCGAAATGAGCGCACACTTTATGGCGCCCAAGCGAAGTACGCGACGCAAGAAGCCACATCCGGTGGTGACGCAAAGTTCGAAGTCGAAGCCTATGCCGCACAGCCCGACCAATTGGTTGGACGCGATGTTTTGCGTGGCACCGGTGGCTCCGTCTACTTCCTGAAAAAACAGGACCTATCTGTTGGCACAGAAACCATCACAGTCGAAGTGCGTGATGCGGTCACACAACGTGTGATCAGCCGCGAGCGCCTGTTCTATGGGACAGATTATTCGATCAACTACCTGCAAGGTGTAATCGTCTTGAACCAGCCGCTGTCAGGCACTGGCAGTGGTCGGTTGATTGGCACACGGCCGGGTGGCGACACTCAAGTCAACTTGGTCGTGCAATATGAATTTACGCCAACAACCGCAGACGTTGACGGCTTTTCGTATGGTGTGCGTGCGCAGGCTTGGGTCACGGATGATATCCGTCTTGGTGTTACAGGGATGCAGGATCAAACGGGAACTGCGGATCAAACATCAGTGGGCGTTGATCTTCGATTTAAGCTTGGCGAACGCAGCTATATCCAATTGGATTATGCAGAGACGGATGGGCCAGGTTTTGGCAATTCGTTTTCGTCAACGGGTGGTCTAATCGTCGACAACAACCCAGCCGTT
>JAPKCR010000069.1 GCA_026421135.1 Sulfitobacter sp.
GCAAATCATCTGCGGTGCACCAAACGCACGCGAAGGCATCACGGTCGTCGTTGCCAAGCCGGGCGTGTATGTGCCGGGTATTGATACAACGATTGGTGTTGGCAAAATCCGAGGCATTGAAAGCTTTGGCATGATGGCGTCCGAGCGCGAATTGGAGCTATCCGAAGAACATGATGGCATTATTGAGCTGTCATCCGGCAATGTCGGTGATCGTTTTGTCGATTGGTTGGCCGAAAATGACCCTGCCAAGGTCGATCCTGTGATCGAAATCGCGATTACACCCAATCGCCCCGATGCCTTGGGCGTGCGCGGCATTGCGCGTGATCTGGCGGCCCGAGGTCTGGGCACGCTGAAAAAGCGCGACATGCCAGCGGTTGAGGGGACATTTCCCTGCCCTATCACCGTGTCCATCGATCAAGACACATTGGACCAATGCCCTGTATTTTACGGCCGTGTGATCCGTGGCGTGAAAAACGGGCCATCGCCTGTTTGGTTGCAAGATGCATTGCGCGCCATCGGGTTGCGCCCGATCTCGTTCCTTGTCGATGTTACGAATTTCTTCACTTATGACCGTAACCGTCCATTGCACGTTTTTGACGCGGACAAGGTGGCCGGAAATATGCTGCGTATTCACCGCGCCAAGGGCGGCGAGACCTTGATGGGTCTGGATGACAAGGAATACACATTTACCGAAGGCATGACGCTGATTTCTGACGCTGAAAAGGTCGAAAGCATCGCGGGTGTCATGGGCGGTCTTGAGACCGGCTGCACCATGGACACCGTGAATGTCTTTGTCGAAGCAGCCTATTTCGATCCTGTGCGCACGGCCTATACGGGGCGCGCGCTCAAGATCAATTCGGATGCGCGGTATCGTTTTGAACGGGGGATCGACCCCGAATGGACCCCTTACGCGATTGAACATGCCACGCGGATGATCCTCGACAATGCGGGCGGCGAAGCGTCCGAGGTCGTGGTTGCAGGCAAGGTGCCTGATTTCTCGCGCGCCTATAAGCTGGATGCAGCACGGGTTCAGTCGCTTGTTGGCATGACTATCTCCGAGGCCGACCAACGCAAGACGCTGACGTCGCTTGGGTTCCGCCTTGAAGGCAATATGGCGCACGTGCCCAGCTGGCGCCCCGATGTTCAAGGCGAGGCCGATCTGGTCGAAGAAGTCGCGCGAATTGCATCCCTGACCAAGCTGGAAGGGCGCCCTTTGCCGCGTCTGACAGCGGGAATTCCAAAACCGATCCTATCGCCGATGCAACGCCGAGAGGCCACCGCGCGTCGTGCATGTGCCGCTTTGGGGTATAATGAATGCGTTTCCTATAGCTTTATCGATCAACCTTCTGCGGCCTTGTTCGGTGGCGGCAACGATGACACCCGCCTTGAGAACCCGATCAGCAATGACATGAGCCACATGCGCCCCGCATTGCTGCCCGCATTGCTGCAGGCCGCTGCACGCAATCAAGCACGCGGTTTCCCTGATATGGCACTGTTCGAAGTTGGCCCCGTGTTTACGGGTGGCGAGCCTGGCGAACAGCACATGCAGATCAGTGGCATATTGATCGGGCGCACCGGTCCAAAGGATGTGCATGGCGCATCCCGTCCTGTCGATGTCTACGACATCAAGGCCGATATCGAAGCCGTGCTTTCAGCAATTGGTGCACCTGCCAAGGTGCAGATCAACCGCAATGGTGCCGAATGGTGGCATCCGGGCCGTCACGGCCAAATCTGCCTTGGCCCGAAAAAGGTGCTGGGTGTGTTTGGTGAAATCCATCCCAAGGTGTTGGCCGCCTTGGATGTCAAAGGCCCCGCAATGGGCTTTACCATCTGGCCAGCCGAGGTGCCCTTGCCGCGCAAATCCGGCGCGACGCGACCTGCGCTAAGAACAAGCAGCTTGCAAGCGGTTGAACGCGATTTCGCATTTGTCGTTGATGCAGATATCGATGCGATGACGTTGGTGAATGCCGCAATGGGTGCGGATAAGACGTTGATCGAAGATGTGCGCGTGTTCGATGAATTCATTGGCGGCGCGTTGGGCGACGGTAAGAAATCACTTGCCCTGACTGTCCGGATGCAGCCAACCGATCAGACGTTGAAAGATGCCGATATCGAAGCAGTCGGGGCTAAGGTGATCGAGAAAGTTACCAAAGCCACAGGCGGCGTTCTGCGCGGTTAAGGGGAGAAGCTCAACATGACATTGAATGTGTACCTATCCGGTGAGATACACACCGACTGGCGCGAACAGATCATCGAAGGCGCGTCCGGTCTGGATGTCAGCTTTGACGGGCCTGTGACCGACCACGCTGCCAGCGATGATTGTGGCGTTGCTATCATGGGGGCCGAAGCGGACAAGTTTTGGCATGATCGAAAGGGCGCGCAGTTGAACGCGATCCGGACGCGCAAGGGCATTGAAATGGCCGACGTGGTTGTCGTGCGGTTCGGGGATCAATACAAACAGTGGAATGCGGCCTTTGATGCGGGATATGCTGCGGCACTGGGAAAATCTTTGGTGGTCCTGCACGGCCCGGATCATGCCCATGCCCTAAAGGAAGTCGATGCGGCAGCTTTGGCCGTTGCCCAAGAACCTGCGCAGGTCGTGCAAATTTTGCGTTATGTCCTGACTGGCAAACTCCCCGAATAGGCCCCAATTTCAGACCTAAGGGTTGAAAAAGCACGTTTTACCCCTCTATTTTACATGTTTTGCAAAAAAAGTGCTCGCTATTGGCAAAACCTGTGCTAACGGCCTGAAATGCGGCGTTAACAAATGTAATGCGCGCGAAAAAAATAAAGCGAGGGACACACTATGATTCAAGAATTTAAGGACTTCATTGCCAAGGGCAATGTTATGGATTTGGCCGTTGGTATCATCATTGGTGCTGCGTTCACTGCGATTGTTAGCTCGCTGGTAAGCGACCTGCTCAACCCGATTATCGGCCTAGTGCTGGGCGGCGTCGATTTCACCAGCATGTATGTCGTACTTTCGGGTGCCGTACCTGCAGGTGCCGGTCTGGATGTCGCGCGCGAATCCGGTGCGGCAATTTTTGCTTATGGCGCATTCATCACCGCCTGCATCAACTTCCTGATCATAGCATTTGTCGTGTTTATGCTTGTTAAAACAGTCAACAACCTGAAAGCCAAAGCTGAAGCGCCTGACGAAGTTGCACCAGAAGTCGACACCGGCCCTTCCGAGCTGGACGTTCTGCTGCAAATCCGCGACTCGCTCGCCAAGAAGTAATTAATTACCTTCAGACGAAACGAAAAAGGCCCGCAGTCACCTGCGGGCCTTTTGCTTGCGAGGTCGTAGGATTAGCCGGCAATTGCCTCGTCGGCTGTGATGCTTTCCATACCAAGCGCTTCGGCGACGGCGGCATAGGTGAGCTTGCCCGCGTGCACATTCAACCCTGCCTTAAGATGCGCATCGTCCGCACAGGCTTTCTTCCAGCCTTTGTCAGCCAATGACAGCAGGAATGGCATCGTCGCATTGCCAAGCGCGATCGTTGATGTACGAGCAACCGCGCCCGGCATGTTGGCGACGCAATAGTGCATAATGCCGTCGACCTCATAGATCGGGTCTTGGTGTGTGGTGGCTTTGGACGTTTCAAAGCAGCCACCTTGGTCAATGGCCACATCGACCAAAACCGCGCCGGGCTTGAGTTCGGACAATTGCGCACGGCTGATCAGTTTTGGGGCTGCAGCACCAGGGATTAGCACGGCACCGATAATCATGTCAGCCTGGCGGGCCAATTCAATTGTGTTGCCCGCAGATGCGTAAGACGTTTTGAACACGCCGCCATAAACATCATCCAGATACCGCAAACGGGGCAGGGACCGGTCAAGCACGGTAACATCTGCACCCATACCGGCTGCAATACGTGCGGCATGTGTACCGACAACGCCGCCGCCGATAACGACTACGCGCGCAGGGCCAACGCCCGGGACGCCGCCCATCAACACTCCGCGGCCGCCATTGGCCTTTTGCAGCGTCCATGCGCCAACCTGTGGTGCCAACCGACCAGCAACTTCGGACATTGGGGCCAACAAAGGCAGGCCGCCGCTGCGGTCCGTGACTGTTTCGTATGCGATGCAGGTCGCACCTGAGGCCAACAAGTCTTTGGTCTGCTCTGGGTCGGGGGCAAGGTGCAGGTAGGTGAACAGAATTTGACCTTCGCGCAGCATCTTGCGCTCAATCGCTTGGGGTTCTTTGACCTTAACAATCATGTCCGCTGCTTTGAAAACCTCAGCAGCAGTGGCGATGATCTTGGCACCTGCTTCGATGTAATCAGCATCTTCAAAGCCCGCGCCGATACCTGCGCCGGTTTCGATGATAACCTCGTGACCATGGTTTACGGCTTCGAAAGCAGCATTTGGCGTCATGCCGACGCGAAATTCCTGTGGCTTGATCTCTTTTGGGCAACCGATTTTCATTAGGTATATCCTGTTGGGGTGAGTCTGCCAGCTAGGATAAACCTACCAAATTGAAATTAGGCACCGATTATGGGTCGCACTTTGGCACAAAGTTGGAATAATCTACGGTGAATTGGCAAAATTGTAAGAGAGTATTGCATAGATGGGCTTGGATGATATTGACCGCCGCATTCTGACCGCGCTTCAACGCAAGGGGCGGATGTCAAATTCAGATTTGTCTGAGCAGGTGCATCTGTCACCTTCGGCCTGCCATCGGCGCGTGCAGCAGCTAGAGACCGAAGGGTATATTCAAGGATACGTAGCGCTGTTGAACGCCCGGAAAATGGGGGTGCCAACGACAGTATTTGTTGAAATCACGCTGCAGGGTCAGGCGGACGAGGTGCTGGATGCTTTCGAAAAGGCAGTGGCCCGAATTCCGTCGGTGCTCGAATGTCACCTGATGGCAGGATCAGCTGATTACCTGCTTAAGGTCGTTGCCGAAAACACCGAGGATTTCGCGCGTATCCATCGCCAGTTTCTGGCCCGTCTGCCCGGTGTGGGGCAAATGCAGTCCAGCTTTGCCTTGCGCACGGTCTGCAATACGACCGCTTTGCCAGTATGATCGTCGGGCGTTGATCTGGATCAACGCCCGACGATCATCAATGCCTTAGCAATGTCGAGTACTCTAAAGGAGAAAAGACAATGATCGAGGTCAAAACTGGAACGCAGGAAAACCTGCTTGAGGTGCATATGACGGCACCGATCACCGACACAGACTATAGTAAAGTAATGATCCCGGCGCTGGATGCAGCGTTGGTCAATGGCGAAAAAGTGCGGATGTTGCTGGTGATAGACGCCGACTTGACCGACTTTACCATGGGCGCGTTGTGGGATGATGCAAAGATGGGCATCAATAACTGGAGCGGCTTTGAAAGGGTTGCCATCGTTACCGCGAACAAGGCCATGACACGTTTGGTGCGCGCGTTTTCCATATTGATGCCATGCCCTGTGTCGGTGTTCGGAAAATGGCAAGAAGACGAAGCCCGCCTTTGGCTGTTCGAATCACTGGGTACTATTCACCAGACAGATTTGGGTGGCGGTGCGCTGCATGTCGAATTGTTGGGCAAGATCGCCGCAGATGTATATTCGTCCGAGGTCGAGGACATGAATGCATTTATCCGCAAAAATGATCGATTTCGGTTGCTGTTGGACATCCGGCGTTTCGACGGCTGGCAGGGCTTGGGCGCGATTGCGTCGCATTTCCAACTTGTGCGTGACCATGTCGGCCAATTGGATCGCGCTGCCGTCGTGGGCGATTCAAAGTGGGAGGCGATGGTCGTTCAGATCGTCAAACGTTTGATAGGCAAAGAAGCCAAGTACTTCGACAAGAATGAATTTGAAGCGGCCAAGGCGTGGATCACGGCCGACTAAACTGCGTTGGGCAAAATAAAACCCCCGGCACCTGATGGTATCGGGGGTTCGTATTCTTATGCGTCGCTTAGAATGATTTACATCATACCTTCGCGTTGCAATTTTTTCCGTGCCAGTTTCCTGGAACGGCGGATCGCTTCAGCTTTCTCGCGTGCTTTTTTCTCGGAAGGTTTCTCGAAATGCTGCTTGAGCTTCATTTCACGAAACACACCCTCGCGCTGAAGTTTTTTCTTCAGGGCGCGCAGCGCTTGATCGACGTTATTATCGCGAACACTAACCTGCATGTGGTTTTCACCACCTTTCTAGTTTGAAGTTGCAAGGATTTGCAGGAACTGGCCATATAGCAACGAACACCTATATTGTCTAGTGCAAAGCCAATGACCGCTCAGGAGGCACGCCATGACCGAAACCGCCCAAAACCCAAAAGAACAACTGCTGGAAGCCGCATTATTGCACGTCCCGTTTGACGGATGGTCCGAAGCGACATTTCAGGCCGCCATCGCGGATACCGGCATTGATTCGACGGTCGCCCGCGCTGTCTGCCCCCGCGGATCGGTCGATCTGGCGGTGGCGTTCCACAAGCGCGGCGATGCGATGATGATCGATCGGATGAAGTCCGAAAACCTGAGCGAGATGAAATTCCGTGACAAGATCGCCGCGATGGTCCGGTTCCGTCTTGAGGTCGTTACAGACAAGGAAGTTGTGCGTCGAGGGACAACCCTTTTCGCGTTGCCCCAATACGCCCCTGACGGTGCCAAACTGGTTTGGGGCACATGCGATGCTATATGGGAAACTTTGGGCGATTCGTCAGAGGACGTGAACTGGTACACGAAACGGGCAACACTTGGCGCGGTCTATTCGTCGACTGTGTTGTACTGGCTGGGCGATACCAGCGAGGGCCATAAGGCGACTTGGGAATTTCTGGACCGGCGCATTGATAACGTGATGCAGATTGAAAAGCTTAAGGCGCAGGTGAACAACAGTCCGACGTTGAGCAAGCTAATGGCAGGGCCGAATTGGCTGCTGTCCCATGTAAAAGCCCCGACAAAGGTACCAAAAATGGGATTGCCCGGCAGTTGGACCAGCCCGCGTCGCTAGGCCGACTTCACACTGGCATTCAGACCTGATAGCCCCCGACGGGTTCGCATTTTCCGCTTAACTGAAACGTTGGTGCTTGGGTACGATGTCCCTTCCTTTGATCGATTTGACTGATGTATCCTTTGCCCCCGGCGGGGTCGCAGTGTTGCGTGATGTGACGTTGCAGGCGAACGAGCGGCGGATCGGGGTTGTTGGCCGCAATGGATCAGGAAAGACATCGTTGGCGCGCGTCTTGGCAGGGCTGGTTACGCCCACTTCCGGGCAGGTCCGCATCGCAGGTGTGGATGTTACAAAGGACCGCAAAGCGGCGTTGCGCACAGTCGGCATTTTGTTTCAAAATCCCGACCATCAAATCATCTTTCCCACGGTCGAGGAAGAAATCAGCTTTGGCCTGACACAGCTTGGTCAATCTAACGCTGAGGCCGCCAAAAACTCGGATGCAATGCTGGCCCAGTTTGATCGAACCCACTGGGCCAAAGCGGCGATCCACCAACTGTCGCAAGGCCAGCGCCAACTGGTGTGCCTCATGTCGATACTGGCGATGCGGCCCAAGCTGATCATTCTGGACGAACCCTTTGCAGGCCTCGATATCCCGACAGTTTTGCATATGACCCGCGTATTGTCGCAACTTGATGCGCATTTGGTTCACATCACTCACGACCCGCAACATCTGGCTGACTATGATCGTGTCATCTGGATTGACGAAGGGCGTGTCGCCCAAGACGGTGCGGCCCAAACAGTGACACCGGCGTTTATGACCCGGATGCAACAATTGGGAGAGAAGGATGATTTCACTTACCTCTCCGGTTAAAACGCGCGCGCATGAGTGGCCTGCGGGGGCAAAACTGGCGGCGCTTTGTGCGGCTACACTTATCTTGTTCAGCTTCACAGCACTTTGGTTTCAAATCGCGATGCTGACCGTGACCTTGGTGCTATATGCCATTCCGGGATGGGCGTTTTTCAAGACGGGAATGATGCGGCTGCGTATCCTTTGGCCATTTTTGGCGCTGATCCTGATTTGGCATGTGGTGACCAATGACCCCGAAAACGGTGCTGTGATTGCATTGCGGATGGTCAGTGCCGTCGCAATCGCCAATCTGGTTACGATGACCACCAAGCTGTCGCATATGGTGGATGTGGTGACATGGCTGACCGCCCCCCTGCGCAAGATCGGGCTTAAGACACGCAGCCTTGAATTGGGGATTGCGTTGGTCATCCGCTTTATTCCCGTACTTGTTGAAAAGGGCCAGATGCTGGCGCAGTCGTGGCGGGCAAGGTCTGCCAAACGGTTGGGCTGGCGAACGATAATTCCCTTTGCTGTTCTCGCTATTGACGATGCGGAACACGTGGCCGAAGCCCTGCGCGCCCGCGGTGGTCTTTAGGATCTTTCCTGACGTTTATCAGATCGCTCTGT
>JAPKCR010000671.1 GCA_026421135.1 Sulfitobacter sp.
GTGCAAGGGCGGGCATCAACAACAGTCGCTTGATGTAAAGGCTGAATTACATGGTCACAGGGACGCTGCGGTGGGGACGGAAATTGCGGTAATCGCCATTCCGGAACAGGATGAACCAATGGTACAGCGCACCATAGAAAATATGCTGGCGCATGTCGCCCCAATGGCCGGGAGGCAAAGGGGCCTCCATGTCGGAGTTGGCGAGCGCGGTTTGCATCTGTTCGATCGACATATCCATCAGGCGCGAATTGCCGTTTGAACCGCCCCGCTCGTAGGTTACCCAATAGGGCCGCATATAGCCTTCTTCGAACACATGCACCGTCAGGCCACGCGCTTTGGCTTCGGCGACGGCTTGGGCATGAATGGGCCGCGTGTCGCCATACAGCACAATATCAGTGACAGCCTTTTCAGCGAGCAGCGCAACAAAGGTGTCTTTCCATGCGTCGGTCTGACCCCGAAAAGGGATATAGCTGGACGGATGAAACCAAAATGCGCGATCGCCCGCGTTAAAACCCACGCGCCATACATCGGCCCCGGCACGCCGAAGCATCTTGCCCAATCTGTTAAAGAAGGGGCCATGCGGTCCTTGCAAAAACAGGAAGACCCGTTGGGGTGCGGCGGCGGAATTCATGTCTGGCTTTCGGTCCGTTCTGATCAAAGTGTAAGAAATCACGCGATCCGGGCTAATTTAAGGCGCGGGTGCGGACTTGTCATGGTCGGGGCGGCGGTCTAACTCCTTGGGGGATACATGAAAGGGCTGCGCATGTTTACAGGAATTATCACAGACATTGGAAAGATCGCAACGCTTGCACAAGAAGGCGACCTGCGTGCGCGGATCGAAACGGGATATGACACCAGCGGGATCGACATGGGCGCGTCCATTGCCAGCGACGGGGTGTGCCTGACTGTCGTTGATTTGGGGCCCAACTGGTACGAGGTGCAGATCAGCGCTGAAACGGTCGAGAAAACCAACCTCGGCAATTGGAGGCTGGGCCAGCGTCTGAACCTTGAACGAGCGCTAAAAGTCGGTGATGAACTGGGCGGCCACATCGTATCGGGTCATGTGGATGGCGTGGCCGAGGTGATCGCCATGCACGACGAAGGCGACAGCACCCGCGTTACCTTGCGCGCGCCGCTAAATCTTGCCCGGTTCATTGCACCCAAAGGATCGGTTGCGTTGAATGGCACGTCCCTTACCGTAAACGAGGTCAACGGCTGTGATTTCGGCATCAACTTTATTCCCCACACCAAAGAAGTGACAACATGGGGCGACGTAGCCGTCGGCGACCGCATCAACCTCGAGATTGACACGCTGGCCCGTTACGTCGCGCGGTTGGCTGAAATGTCATGAGCGCAGCCATCGGACACAACAATGGCCCCAGCATGGAGGTCGGTCACAAATGGCGGACTTTCCAATGGCAAAAAGCGCGAGAAGCCGCGATGCCAAAGTCGATTCCGCTGATGGTGGTCAAGATGCGCGTCAAAAGGGCGCGTGAACTGGGCCTGGATTATAAGGCATACGCTGCAATCCGACAGGCCACAGGGCGCGATATTCTGGCTTTGCTGTTTTCAAGCAATGCATTGCGGGTGGTGCGTGCGAATGCGCCGCAAATCCCCATGAGAGAGGCCGAGGTTCTGAATGCAGTACAAGGCGCGCAAAAGCTGGCGCTGGTGCACCGTCCGTTGGATCCGACTGCGATTGAATCTGCGAACGCTATTCTGGACTTTGTCGGGCTCGCCCCAAAATTTACCGACAGTTGGTCCGATATGCGCGATCACCTGTGCGGCGCCGTGCAGGGGCGTAAGCTGGTTGGCGACCAGGTCCTAATCATCGGCGATACCGCGATCGAGCGGGATTGGTCTGCCGCGAGTAAGGCCGCTGGGTACCTTGAGGCGGGGCGGTATTTCGGGGCAGGGGTCTAACGGTAGATGTTTGCATATAGATGACGTTGCGGGATTGAGTTTATTTAGCAAAATGAAGCCGGGGCGTGGGTGTCCGCGCTCTGGCAAAGTGGTGTGTGGTGGGCTATGTGCCACAGCAAGTGATACAAGAGGAACGCCCCATGCAATTTGAAACGCCCGGCCCGGTTGAAGCTGAATTGTCATCGGCAATTTCCCCCATCGAAGACATCATCGAAGAGGCCCGTCAGGGTCGCATGTTTGTGTTGGTGGATCACGAAGACCGCGAAAACGAGGGCGATCTGGTCATTCCGGCGCAATTTGCGGATGCGGATGCCATCAAC
>JAPKCR010000672.1 GCA_026421135.1 Sulfitobacter sp.
GCACATTATTACTAAGCGAAGACGAGGTCATGTTGCAGGATTCCGCCCGCGGGTTTCTGGACGGGTCAGCCCCGGTTTCACATCTGCGCGGTTTGCGCGATGCAGGCGAAACGCATGATGCAAAGCTGTGGGCCGATATGGCGCAAATGGGCTGGACGGGTGTGTTGGTGCCCGAAGCGGCAGGTGGGTCTGATATGGGTCATGCGGCTGCGGGTGTTTTGGCGCAAGAAATGGGCAAAACGTTGGTAACATCACCGTTCCTATCGACGGCTGTGATGGCGGCAACAGCATTGCGTCAGGTCGCAACGGATCGCGCTAATGCAGCACTTGCCCAGATTGCGGAGGGTAAAGTGATTTATGCAATTGCTGTTGACGAGGGGCACAAACACAACCCCGAAGCGACGACGTTGTCCGCGCAGGCAGATGGTAATGGATTTAAGTTGAACGGAACAAAAGGTTTTGTTGTCGATGGTGGCAATGCTGATCGCATCTTGGTTCTCGCAAAGGCCGAAGCAGGCTTAACCTTGTTTGACCTGCCCGCTGACCGGGATGGTATTGTACGCAACGCTGCCTCAATGATTGATGCACGTGACGCAACCTCAATCGACTTCACTGATGTTCAAGCCACCGGCGAAGACGTGGTTGGCGTTGTCGGCGATGGCATGTCGGTTCTGCGTCCTGCACTTGAAGCAGGACAAGCAGCGCTCGCCGCTGAAATGGCGGGCCTTGCTGCAGGCGCGTTTGAAATGACGGTTGGCTACCTTAAAGAACGCAAACAGTTCGGCATCGAAATTGGACGCTTCCAAGCCTTGCAACACCGCGCGGCCCACTTGTGGTGTGAAACCGAAGTGACCGCATCCGCTGTGCGCAACGCGGGCCGTATGCTGGACGCAGACCCAGACAACGCGACGATGGCCGTGTCATTGGCCAAAGCCCGCGCCACCCAAACCGCAAAATTGGCAGTGATCGAGGGTGTGCAGATGCACGGTGGGATCGGCATGACCGACGCGTTTGACATGGGGTTTTACATGAAACGGGCGCGGGTCGCGACAGAGTGGTTGGGCGATTACGGCTATCATGCAGAACGCGTCGCTGCAGCACGTGGATTTTAAGGAGTTAAATGATGACACCGAATGATCTGTTTTCGCTGAACGGTAAAGTGGCCTTGGTCACAGGGGGTGCCACTGGCATTGGCCGTATGGCTGCCACTGGGCTGATGCAGGCAGGCGCACATGTTTACATCGCGTCACGCAAAGCAGGGGCGTGCGAGGCCGTCGCGGCAGAATTGAACGCGATGGACAGTCCGGGCAAAGTCACCGGTTTTGTCGGGGATGTCAGCAGCGCAGAAGGGGTCGCGGACCTCACGGCTGAAATTGGCAAACGCACGGACATGCTGAACATCTTGATGAACAACGCAGGCATCACGTGGGGCGCGCCATTGGGCCAGTTCCCGTTCGAAGCATGGGCGAAGGTGCAAGGCGTCAATAACGCGGGGCTGTTCCATTTGACCCAATCGCTGTTGCCGATGTTGATCGCGTCCGGAACGCTAGAAGACCCATCGCGTGTCGTGAATGTGGGCTCTGTGATGGGCGACGCGGCCCTTGGGGACGGGGCCTATAGCTACGCCGCGTCCAAAGCTGCGGTGCACCAGATTACAAAGATTATGGCCAAAGAACTGGCGGGACACCACGTCACAGTGAACGCTTTGGCCCCGGGTCCGTTCGTGTCACGCATGACAGCTTTCGCCACCGCCGACGAAGACATGCGCGACAAAGTTGGCCACGATGTTCCGCTGGGTCGCGTGGGTCGGGATGAGGACATAGCTGGCTGTATGCAATTTTTGTGCGGCAAAGGCGGCAGTTTTCTCACGGGTGCTATCCTGCCTGTATCTGGCGGCATCCAAGTCATGTCAGGGCCAAACCTGTTCCGCGCAGCCTTAGAGGGAAAATAAATGATCCGTTTTGATGATCGGGTGGCAATTGTAACGGGCGCAGGGGTTGGCCTTGGACGCAGTCACGCCTTAGGATTGGCCGCACGCGGTGCCAAAGTTGTGGTGAACGACCTTGGCGTCGGCCAGGACGGCCCTGGTGCATCATCAGAGGCCGCCCGCGCCGTTGTGGCAGAAATCAAGGCGATGGGCGGCGCGGCATTCGTGCACGGCGCCGATGTGTCTAACGCGGATCAGGTTGCCGACATGGTGGCGCAGACGATGAAACGCTGGGGGCGCATTGATATTCTGGT
>JAPKCR010000673.1 GCA_026421135.1 Sulfitobacter sp.
ATGCGCAGCGGCCGCAAAATCGGCCAGCGTCATCACGTCGCCGGCCAACCACCGTCGGTGGTCCAAAAGCCAAGCCATGTAATCGATGTGGTATTTGATCGCTTTGGCACCGTCTTTGACATTGCGACTGTCAGGAAACCCTTGGCCCATGACCTTTTTGTTCACACGTTCGTACAGTAACTTTGATGTCACCTCGGAATGGAACTTGTCATCGAACCAGCTTACCAGACGGCGCACTTCAAGGCGCTGGACAGGATCACTTGGCATCAAGGACGGTTCTGGGCGGGTTTCCTCGATGTATTCGCAAATTGCGGCGCTTTCCGACATGATAATCCCGTCCAACTGCAAGACTGGTACCTTGCCGGCGGGGTTCTTGCGCATGAAATCGGGGTCTTGTTCCCAATACCGCTCGTCTACCCGCTCAACCTCTATCTTTTTTTCGGCAAGGCTTAGCCTGACCTTTCGGCAGAAAGGGGACAGCGGTACGTGAAACAGGCGGGCCATAGTGAGGATCCAAAACTAAGATTGAGCTTTATCCACTCATGCCTGTGTTGAGTGGTATTTTCAACTCTCGAAACAGGCGGAACGCCCATCGTTGCTGATTGTCGCCGCCCCGTCGCGAATTTGCGCACTGCGTTTTCTGATGTAATTGCTGGGTCTTGATGCCGACCGGGTCTTGGGTGACGGCAAGATTGCGGCAAGACGTGCCGCTTGGGTGCTTGTTAGTTTTGCCGGGGTAACGCCGAAGTAATGATGGGCTGCGGCATCCACACCAAACACACCTTCGTCAAACTCAGCAACGTTCAGATATACCTCGATGATCCGGCGCTTTGTCCAGACAGCTTCGACAACGGGGGTAATCGCAGCCTCCATCGCTTTGCGGAACCAAGCGCGGCCGTGCCAAAGATAGACATTCTTGACCGTCTGCTGGCTTAAAGTCGAGGCACCTCGGTTTGATCCTTCGGCAATTGCCTTCTTTATCGCTGCCAAATCAAAGCCCCAGTGATTGCAAAAATTCGCATCCTCGGCAGCGACGGCAGACCGCGCCATAACCGGTGCAATATCCTCAAGGGGGGTCCATTGATGATCCACGCCCCCCAACCTGCGCCCTTCGGCAAACATATATGGCGTCGTAGGCGGATTCAGCACTGCGAACAGCAAGACAAATGCCACAATGACCCCGGCAAATAGCAAGGTGCCCTTTAACGCAGTACGTATTATGCGCCGCTTTAATCCTCTAAGCGGTTTAGCTGCGGTTTTGGTTTTTTTCGTTGATGCTCGTTTTGCCATAGGGAACAGCTATACTGCCACTGATGGTTATTGTGAACGGGCGTCACGCTCAGAAATTGCATTTGCCAGATACGCGCCGATCAGTGCCGAGCCTTTGGGCGACGGGTGGGTGTTATCACTTGCAAATTGGGTCGGGTCAGCCGGGTTGATCACCGCCTCGGAATCTAGAAATGTAACGCCTTGTGTATTTGCTGCAAACCTTGCGATGCGCCGTTCGAGCAAGACCAGATCATCACGGCATCCTTCGAATGACCCTTTGCCGTTCCCTTTGTAATAGCCCATCCAAAGCACTTGGGCTCCACTTGCCCGAAGCCGGCTCAGGAATGCGGGAATAGCCCCTGACATAGCGTCTGGGCCAATCAATTTGGCCACGGCAGGGCGGCATGCGGCGCATTTGCAATCATCAAACCCTAAATCGTTGGCTCCCCCGTTCAGGACAATCCAATTCCACGACCCGCCAGGATACTGCTGTTGGATGTCAAAACCGATTGCCGAAAACAGCGCAGATCCGTTGGCGAACTTTGCGCCCGGAACCGCCTTGTTGGTAACCTGCCGGCCCAGCGTTTTGCCAATGACATCGGGAATCGCCTGATCGCTGCGGCCGTTCCACGCCAGAACAGAATCGCCAATCACCAGAATATCACCGCCACCTTTGGGTGCAGTGTCTGTACAGGCTGCAATTGCCAACCCGAGAAGGAGGACTAGAAAGATGCGCGTTCGGGATGTGGCGAAAACAATCATCCGCTTAACATAGGGCGCACTGCGCCTTGGTAAAGCCGATTAGACCGCCAGCACTTTAGCGTCGTAGCTGTCTATTGTCGGTCGGGCCAGTCGGGAACTCGGAAAAGCGTTGCGGCGCGGGCTTACCACATTGTTAAAGTTGCCGACTGCGTGGGGCATATCGCTTTCAACCAGGGCCTCTTGAGCGAGGATAATTTGGTGCGCGTC
>JAPKCR010000674.1 GCA_026421135.1 Sulfitobacter sp.
CGGGCCATTGCAGCGGTGTCAGCAGTCTTGACCGTGACCAGAACCAGCGTCGCTATTTTCAGACAGGTCAGGTCATCTGTTAGTGTCAGATTTTGCGCTGAAACAGTGCAATTCATCCCGTTGAAATCTGTCAGGTGCAGGCCATGTTTCTTGATCTGGTCAATAACGCGTGCGCGGGCAAGCAATGTAACATCGTGCCCGCGCGCCGCCAAAAGCCCACCGATAAAGCAGCCGATCGCCCCTGCGCCTGCAACGACGATGGGCTGCTTATCAGTCATTTGTCCAAGCACCACCGCATGATCGACTTTTGCGCGTGCAGGCGGTTCTCGGCCTCGTCGAAAATCACCGACCGTGGCCCATCCATGACCGAGCTTGTGACCTCGTCATCGCGGTGGGCAGGCAGGCAGTGCATGAACAGGGCGTCAGGCTTTGCCTTGGCCATCAGCGCATCGTTAACCTGATACCCACGCAGCTGATTGTGGCGCCGTTCGCGCGCAGATTGCGGGTCGTGCATGGATACCCATGTATCGGTGACGACCAGATCGGCACCCTCGACAGCTTTGTTCGGGTCGCGTTCCGTGGTGTACAGACCGTCCAATGCGGATTCAGGATCAAGGGTCGGCGGTCCAGTGAATACCAATTCAAAGTCAAAGCTTTTGGCCGCGTGGGCAAAGCTGGCAAAGACGTTATTGCCGTCACCGGACCACACGACTTTTTTACCCTTGATCGGGCCGCTGTGTTCTTCAAAGGTCATGATATCTGCCATTATCTGACAAGGATGGGTGCGGTTGGTCAGCCCGTTGATCACCGGAACCGAGGCGTATTCTGCCATTTCAAGAAGGGTGGCTTCCTCGAATGTGCGGATCATGATCAGATCAACATAACGCGACAGAACCCGGGCTGTGTCAGCGATGGTTTCACCGTGGCCCAACTGCATATCAGCGCCGGACAGCACCATGGTTTGCCCGCCCATCTGGCGAACGCCCACATCAAAGCTGACACGGGTTCGGGTCGATGGTTTTTCAAAGATCAGGGCGACCATGTGGTCTTTGAGTGGCTGATCATCATCCGGTGCGCCGCGCGGACGACCGATGCGCTCAGCCTTCATTGCAGCAGCATCGTTGATTATGCTGCGCAGATCGGCGGGATCGGTTTGATGAATGTCGAGAAAATGTTTCATAAGTAATTCTTCTGTTTGAAAGGACGGGGGGCCAGCCCCCCGAACCCTCCGGAGTTTATTCTGCAAAATGAAGATTAGGCAGAGGTGAGGCTGCTTGCCGTTTGATCCAGTCGCGAGACTGCTTCGGCGATTTCGTCATCGGTGATGTTGAGCGGGGGGAGCAGCCGGATCACGTTGTCGGCGGCCGGTACAGTGATAACCTCGTGCTTATACCCTTCAGCGACCACTTCACTGTTGGTTAGTTTGCATTTTAGTCCCAGCATCAGCCCGACGCCACGCACGGCTTCGAATACATCGGGGTGGCTGGCCACAAGACCCTCGAGCTTTTGGCGGGCTAGGCTGGCTTTGCGGTTTACCTCGGCCAGAAAAGCCGGGTCGCCGATGATGTCGATTACAGCGTTGCCCACAGCGCAGCCCAAGGGGTTGCCGCCATAGGTCGATCCGTGGGTGCCGGCCGTCATTCCCGATGCTGCATCTTCGGTGGCAAGAACAGCCCCCAAGGGGAAGCCCCCGCCAATACCTTTGGCAACCATCATGATGTCGGGGGTAATTCCAGACCATTCATGGGCAAATAGTTTGCCCGTCCGGCCAACGCCACATTGCACTTCGTCCATGATAAGAAGGATGCCATGTTCGTCACATAGATCGCGCAGACCTTTCAGGCATTGATCGGGAACAGGGCGAATGCCGCCCTCGCCTTGTATGGGTTCGATCAGGATTGCTGCCGTCGTGTCGCTGATGGCAGAATTTATTGCGTCATGATCGCCAAACTCAAGATGTACAAATCCCGGCAATAGCGGACCGAACCCTTTGGTCATTTTTTCGGATCCGGCCGCCGCGATACCCGCTGACGAACGCCCGTGGAACGAGCCGGAAAACGTTATGATCTCGACCCGGTCAGGCTGACCTTTGTCATAGAAATATTTGCGCGCCATTTTCACGGCCAACTCACAGGATTCTGTACCAGAGTTGGTGAAAAACACAGTGTCGGCAAAGCTGAGGGCGACCAATTTATCGGCCAGCGCTTGTTGCTGCGGAATGTGAAACAAGTTGGAG
>JAPKCR010000675.1 GCA_026421135.1 Sulfitobacter sp.
CTGGCACCAGTGTTGGCGGTGGCGCGGATATGCATGGGGATTTCATCAAAATTGCCGGTTGCTGCCAACAGGGCCAGCGTCAGCATCGACCGTTCGCGAAGGGTGATATTGTCGTTCGACCATACGGTGCCCCAAGCGCCCTCGGTGATAAGTGTCTGGAACGGCTGGTCGAATTCGGTCTTTGCGGCTTCGGCCTTGTCGACATGCGCGTCGCCTAATACCTTACGGCGGGTCTTCATTCCGGTCTCGTATTTGTCTGACATTCTCCGCTCCCTTTAGCATTGGGGCTGTTTTGACATAACAATCCCTCTAAAGATATTGAGAATTACAGCAATTTGTATAACCATATGGTTATGAATATAGATACACGCCTGCGCCTGCGCCACATCTCGACGTTTTTGGATATTGCTCAGGCGGGCTCCATCGTGGCTGCGGCGGATCAACTGGGCGTCAGTCAACCTGCCGTATCCAAAACCCTGCGCGAGCTAGAGGATATCATCGGCCATCAGCTGTTTGACCGCGCCGCGCGGCAGCTCAGGCTGAACAAGGCAGGGCAGGAATTTCAAAAACTCGCGGGTTCGGCCATGACAACACTGGAACGCGCCACGCGGCACGGAATGGGGCAGGGGCAGACGCGGTTGACCATCGGCGCGCTGCCGACTGCGGCAACTCAATTGATGCCACGTGCCGCGATCCTGTTCCGCGCCGCACAGCCGCACTGTTTGGTGCGCGTGTCCACCGGGCCGAACTGGCTGCTGTTGTCGCAATTGCGCGAGGGGCGTCTTGATCTGGTTGTGGGCCGTATGGCCGAGGCCGCAAGGATGGAAGGCCTCAGTTTTCGCCAGCTCTATACCGAAGATGTCGTTGCCGTCGTCCGTGCAAACCACCCTTTGGCGGAGCAATTCGATGCTGATGCTGTCGGCCGGTTCCCAATGATCCTGCCACCGCCCGGTGCTGTGATCGGTCCGCTGGTCAGGGCATATTTGCGCAGCATCGGCCTAAGTGATCTTGCGCCGGCGTTCGAAACCGTGTCCCTCGCATTTGGCCGTCAGGTATTGCTCGAGACGGATGCGATCTGGTTCATCTCTCGTGGTGTGGTGGCCCACGAACTGGCAAATGGCAGCCTGCGGGCCGTCCCTCTGAACGCGCCCATGATGGCGGGGCCTGTGGGCATCAGCCTGCGCGAAAACCATCCTGAAAGCGCTGAAATTGCAGGGATGATCGACGCATTGCAACATGCGACAAGCCCACAAGCACAGCACGTCTTGCGATAGGTGGCGGCATGAGATTAGCCTGAGACATCTTCGCGCCACCAAAAGGACGCCACTTCCATGACGACGCCCCCCGATCTGATTATTGTAAACGGTGCACTCATCACTTTTGATCCCACCACCCAAGGGGCGACGTCGATTGCCATCGTGGGTAACAAAATTCATGCAATCGGCACCGACGCGGAAATGCGCGGGCTGGCGGGCCCTGACACCCAAGTCGTCGACGCGGCCCAAGCGACCGTGATGCCAGGGTTTATCGACAGTCATGTTCACCTGTTCTGCGGATCGGTCGAATTGGGTTATCTGGATCTGCACGGTATCCAAGGTTTTGCCGCGCTCAAAGCTGCCGTTGCGCCCTATTCAGACGCAACACCCGACGATGCGATCCTGTTTGCGGTGCAGGCCGATTATGCGATTCTGCACAGCGACAAAACCCCGACCCGACAGGAATTGGACAGCGTCTGCCCCCACCGGCCATTTGCCATATTCGCGCCCGATCACCACACCGTTTGGGCGAACACGGCAGCGCTGCAGCTGGCGGGCATCATTGATGGTGGCGAAACAGCGGCGGGGTGCGAGATCGTGATGGGCGATGATGGCATGGCCACCGGTGAGTTGCGCGAACCTGGTGCTTACGCGGCAGTTCTTGCCCTGACCCGCCACGGCGGGCGCGATCTGGCCGGGCTGATTTCCGGTAAAGATCCTGTACCAACACCAAGTGCTGCCGACAGGGCCAAGGACAAGGCAGCACTTGCCCGAGGTATGAAACATTGCGCCGCCCAAGGCATCACGGGTGTGCAGTGCATGGACGGTAACTTTTACCAGCTTGAATTACTGACCGAGATGGAAGCAGAGGGCACCCTGCTTTGCCGCACCTCTGTCCCCTTTCATTTAAGGCCGAAGACCCGCTTGACCGGTTGACCGAGGCCGCAACGATGGCCAAGACCTACACCGGCG